>DXVY01000153.1 GCA_019417145.1 Clostridiales bacterium | reverse complement strand
GTCCATAACAATCAGATAGTCATAGAGCGTATAGTCTTCCCGCCGGACCTGTACCGCGCGTTTGTCTTTGCAGGAGATTCCCAGCCTCGTCAGGATACGGCGCGTACCCGGATGGACCGGCGAACCCAGCGCTTCGGTGCTGGTGGCGGCGGAGGCGATGTGAAAACGATCGTCCAGCCCCTTTTTTTCCACCAGATCCCGCATGACGAATTCGGCCATAGGTGATCGGCAGATATTGCCGTGACAGATAAATAAAATCTTGGTCATGGCTTACCCCTGCTCCTTTAGATAGGCCAGCACATCCGCGGCGTTGGTATCCGGTTTGACTTTTTTCCACACCGCGCATATGGTGCCTTGCTCGTCGATAAGATAGGTAGTCCGCACGACGCCAAAGCTCACCTTTCCGTACATCTTTTTCTCCTGCCAGACACCGTAGGCCTCTATGGCCTGTCGTTCGGGATCGGATAGCAGGACAAAGGGAAGATGATACTTTTCCGCAAATTTCAGGTGGCTTTGCTGGCTGTCCTTACTGATTCCGATGACCGTCGCGCCCATGGCCTCCAATTCTTCAAAGGCCGCTGCAAAGGCCGCAGCCTGACGGGAACAGCCGGGGGTATTGTCCCGGGGATAGAAATACAGGACTACCTTTCTGCCTGCGAAATCCGACAGGCTGACCGGATGACCGTTTTTGTCCGGCAGCGTAAAGGCCGGCGCCGTGGATCCAACTTCCAACATGTTTATTCTCCTCCATCTGTAAAAAAGTAATGGCAGTCGTCCGACAGGGCGGCGTTATAGGAATAGCCCAGGCGGTCAAAGCCTTTTAGCCCCATCGGCTCCACAACCTGATTTTCAGCCAGATACCGAACCATCTGCCCCCGGGCCATTTTTACATGCACGCCCTTTTCTATGAATCGCCCGCCCGAAAGACGGCCGAACCGGCAGGTGATGTAGGTGATATCGCGGGTCAAATACCGTTCCACGGCCCGGCTGTATTCATGGGACGCCAGGTTGACCAAAACCTTGTCGTCAATCGTCAGCCCCTTATAGATATCCTCGCCCCAGTAGTCGTACAGGCTTTCACAAAAGGGAGCGCGCAGCTTTGCCTGCATCTCCAGCCGATAGGGGGCCACCCCGTCAAAGGGACGGAGCAGACCGTAAAAACCGGAAAGAATCCGCAAATGACGGCGAATATAATCCAGCTCGGCGTAGGTAAAAACCCCCGGCGACATGTAGGTGTACTGGATGCCGTCATAAGCAAGCAAGGCGGGCGTAAGCCCCCTATACAGATCCATTTCCGCATATTGGCGAAAACTCCTGCCTGCGATTTGATCATTGCAGCGCAGCAGGTTCCGTAACTCCTCATAGCTTAGGCCCCGCAAATACCCCAGCAGCCTTTCGGTTTTAGGCAAGAAAATCGGCAGGTTTTCCGGCTCCAAAAATTCCAGATCCCGCCGCATCTTTTTGGCGGGAGAGATCAGCAGCTTCATACCCCTCCTCGCACCTCCTTATTCCGGGTCACCCGGCCGGCGGGTCCTGATCCAGAAGATGAAGCAGGCGTATTGGCCGGCCGAAATCAGGGGAAGCAGGATGCGCAGAGGCAGGTTGTCGATGGTTATAAACAAAAAGGCCAGCAAAAGAGTGGTAAAGGCTAGCAGAAGAATCTTGGTTCGCAGCAGCATGGACCGATGGGTCATGAAAGCCGCAAGGTGTCGCCTGTACAGCCAGGTGGACCGGAACCAGTCATCTACCCTGCGGGAGCTGCGAGAAAAGCAGAAGGCGGATATGAGCAAAAAGGGAACGGTGGGCAGCACCGGCAGGGCTGCGCCTACGGCGCCCAGCCCCACGAAGAAAACACCCACCAGCAGATAGATCAGACGCATATGGCTCGGTCCTTTGCTAACAGATTCGCCCGCTTTGCCACATATTTCAATACGGCGAGCGCCCTTTTTATAGTATAGGGCAAAAGCCCGTTTCTGCCAAGCCCCCATTGGCGAGCGGGAGCCAAGAAAGGGAAATTGTTGTTAGCCTCAGTTTACAGGCAAGCCCCGCTGGGAAAAGAGTTTTTTGGCGGCCGCCACCTGATCCGGGGTGGGCGGAGGCGTATCCGCCAGTTGGTAGGCCCTGCCCAGCTGCTCCCATTTGTACTCGCCCATTTTATGAAAGGGAAGCAGCTCAACCCGTTCCACGCAAGTATAACCTGTCAAAAAGGCAGCCAGCTCGCCCAATAGGTCCTCTCTGAGCGTATAGCCGGGCACCAGCACGTGCCGGATCCAGACCGGCCGGCCCAGACGCTGCCTTTCATCCAATATGCGCAGGGCCCCTGCATTGGAGCGGCCGGTAAGCTTGCGGCAGAGCCCGTCGTCCAGCGCCTTGATGTCCAGAAGCAACAGGTCCGCCTCCTCCACTACGGGACGGCAGAATTCCAGTTCCACGCCGCCCGAGGTATCGATGGCTACATGCAGCCCCTGTTCCTGACAGCGCCGCAGGATCTCCAATGCAAAAGCGGGCTGGGCCAGCGGCTCCCCGCCTGAAAGAGTCACCCCGCCGGATTGGATAAAGGATTTGTACCGGACAATCTCCTCTACCACCTCTTTCGCTGTCTTTTCGGTCCCGTCGGTAAAGCACAGGGCGTCGGGGTTGTGACAATAAAGGCAGCGAAGAGGGCACCCCTGTAAAAAAACCACATAACGAATGCCCGGGCCGTCCAATGCGCCGAAGGTTTCCACCGAATGAATCCTTCCTGTGACGCTTGGGGATGAGGACATAGACATACCTCCTCCTTCATTGACGATTGTATAGGACGTTTGCCGTTAAAAGACGCAAGACGGTACCAAAATCGGGCCGACCAAGTATAATAAACGCGTCCGCGTTTCATGTTGGATCGGCGTCGAGGTTGTTTTCCCGCAGCGCCTCTTTCAGCATGCCGTGCGGCATGAAGATCCAGTTGAGCGGGATTTTTAAAACATAAGAAATACTAATATATTCGTCCAGATCCAGAGCGTGCAGATTTCTGCCGGTTAGAAAATCGTTCAGTAGGTGTTCTGCAATTTCTGTTTCTTTTGACAAATTTGTCACGGTGTAATGGTGCACTTTCAATAAAGTATTGATATTTTTGAAGATATCGGTCAATAAGCTATCAAGATCTGCAAACATTTTTGATCACCTCAAAAATATTCTAACCTAAATCAGGTTGATCGGCAATAATCTGATTTAGATTCATGCATGCTAATTGAGAGGTGATCTGTGTGTATCCGAGACTGCGTGACCTGAGGGAGGACAAGGATCTAACCCAAAAGCAGGTGGGCGAAATACTCAATATGTCCCAGACCGGTTATTCCAAATATGAAACCGGTGAAAACGATATTCCCACGCAGGTGCTCATTAAACTGTCCCGCTTCTATAATGTTTCCATCGACTATCTGTTGGGACAGACCGATGATCCCAGAAGACTGTAACCAACATTTGGATAAAGCCGCGGCCGGAGCAGAACGCCCCGGCCGTTTTTTGATTGGTCTAAAAACGGGTGTGGAAGGTTCGGTTGATCACATCCAGCTGCTGCTCCCTGGTGAGCTTGATGAAGTTGACCGCATAGCCGGAGACCCGGATGGTGAGCTGGGGATATTTTTCCGGATGGTCCATGGCGTCCAACAACACGTCCCGCTGCAAAACGTTTACGTTGATATGGTGGCCGCCCTCCCGGAAGTAACCATCCAAGAGGCCTACCAGGTTTTTATCCTTGTCCTCGTCCGTGCGGCCCAATGCGTCGGGGACGATGGAGAAGGTGTAGGAAATGCCGTCCTCGGCGAAATCATAGGGCAGAGAAGCCACCGACATCATGGAGGCCACGCAGCCGCTGGAATCCCGGCCATGCATGGGATTGGCGCCGGGGGCGAAGGGTTCGCCTTTTTTGCGGCCGTCGGGGGTAGAGCCGGTCTTTTTCCCGTAGACCACGTTGGAGGTAATGGTGAGGATGGACATGGTGGGCTTGGAGTGGCGGTAGGTCCGCCGGCCGGCCAGCTTGTTCATAAACAGACGCACCACATTGACCGCCATTTCGTCCACCCGGGGATCGTTGTTGCCAAACTTGGGATAATCCCCCTCGATTTTAAAGTCTACCACAATATCCCGTTCGTCCCGTATGGGAGCCACCTTGGCGTAGCGTATGGCCGAGAGGGCGTCGGCCACCACCGACAGGCCGGCGATGCCGCAGGCCGAGGTGCGGACGATTTCCTCGTCGTGGAGGGCCATCTGAATGCGTTCATAGCAGTATTTGTCGTGCATATAGTGGATGACGTTCAGGGTGTTGATATAGAGCTTGGCCAGCCAATCGCAGATGGAATCGAACTTTTCCACCACGTCGTTGTAATCCAGCACATTGCCCCGGCAGGCCAAGAACTTGGGGGCCACCTGTTCGCCGGAAACCTCGTCCCGGCCGCCGTTGATGGCGTAGAGCAGGGCCTTGGCCAGATTGGCCCTGGCGCCGAAGAACTGCATTTGTTTGCCGATGCGCATTGCCGACACGCAGCAGGCGATGCCGTAGTCATCGCCGAACTTCTCCCGCATGAGCTCGTCGCTCTCATATTGAATGGAGGAGGTCCGGATGGACATTTCGGCGCAATAATTTTTAAAGGCGGCCGGCAACCGTTCGCTCCAAAGGATGGTCAGGTTGGGTTCGGGGGCGGGGCCTAAATTGGTCAAGGTGTGCAGATACCGGAAGCTCATCTTGGTGACCATGGAGCGGCCGTCGGTGGTCATACCGCCGATGGATTCGGTAACCCAGGTGGGATCGCCGGAGAACAGCTCGTCATAGGAGGGGGTGCGCAGGAAACGGACCATACGCAGCTTCATGATGAAATGATCCACAAATTCCTGGATTTGCGTCTCGGTGTACCGCCCGGCCGCCAGGTCCCGCTGGGCGTAAATGTCTAAAAAGGTAGAGGTGCGGCCCAGGGACATGGCCGCGCCGTTCTGTTCCTTGACGGCGGCCAGATAGGCGAAATACAGCCACTGGA
>DXVY01000152.1 GCA_019417145.1 Clostridiales bacterium | reverse complement strand
GCTTTGAGCTTTTCAAAGCTCTCCTTCGGCAGGCGGCCGAACCGCACCTTGATGAATTGGGAGGAGAACACCTCGTCCAGCTCGATATCTAGAGTAAAGAAATGTTCCAGCTGGGCGATAGCGTACCGGTTTTCCTCCATTTCCTTTTGCAGCTGCTCCCGCCGGGCCTGTACCTTGTGCAGGTTTTCGTCCAGCCTGTTGATATAATGCTCCACCTCGTCGTCCCCCAGGTCGTCCGGAATGGGGACAAGGGCGGGCTTTATCTCGCAATATTCAAATATTTCATGGAATTTTTGCAGCCGGCCGCTGTAAGGGTTTTCTTCGTTTATCTGCGAAAATCCCTTGATGTCGGCCGTCAGGTCGGAGGTGGATTCCGGATGGAAGCAGCCCGCGTCCAAACAGGCCTCGATCACCTCTTCCAGACGCTGGTACTTGCCGATGATATTGACCATCTGCATGGATTCAACCGACATGCACGCATCACCCTCTTTCTTTCTCCGGCAAAATCAGCAGCGCGCTGATCCTGTCGGGGGGCAGGCCGTATCGGATGCCCTCGATGATATTGGTCACATTGTCCACCTCGACCTCCGCATGCCGGAAATAGCAGGCCATGACCACGGCGGGGTGGGTGGAAAAATGAATTTTTCGCTGACAAACGTCCTGCAGGACCCGCCGCGCAAAGCCGTCGATCTCGGCGGGGTCGAAACGGGCGGTGTACCTGCCGTATCTGGAGCTTCGCAGCAAGGACAGCGCCTGCTGGTCGCTTTCGGCTGCCAACAGCCCTTCCATCTGTCGAGAGGAGAGCAGACAGGCGTGGGGCAGCATGTGGGTGAGCAGGCTTTCTCTCGAGCCGCCGTAATATTTTTTGGCCCGCAGGATGCGGCGGATATTGGAAAGCTCCGCCTCCAAGGACAGTATATAATGCAGCTCCTCCCGGGTGGGACCGGAAAAGTTTTTCTCCAGCATTCGGAAGGTCTCTTTATATAAAAATTGGGTGAAAGCCGATTCCACCAAATCGATGTTCCGGTAGGCGGGATCCTCCACAAAGGGGCGGACCACCCGTTCGTATTTGGTGCCTTTAAGCGCCTGGGCGAGCTCTCCGAAGCTGCGCATTTTGGGCAGGGCCAGCAGATCCAGCCTTGTAAAGCTATTGAAGCTATAGGAGAGGTCCAGGATATATTCCTCCGGCCGGCCGGCGGCCAAGTACCGGATAAAGCGGCAGAGTTCGTCAATCTCCCTGCGCATGACGATATATTCAAACAAATGCTCCCCTACCGATTCCTCAAAACGGCAGAGCTGCTGGGATTCGGTTAGGTTGCTCTGCTGCAATAGCTTTTCCAGGTTGCCTCTGTGAACGGCCGACTCCTGCACCCCGGCCAGCGCGGCGGAGAAATGGGTGTGCGTCTTCAGGTAGGCCGCCACATCCCCCACGCTGCGCAGCGCCACCATATCCTTGTAGTTCCGGGGGGTCAGCCGCTGCCCGTATTTGGCCCGGGCCTTGGCCAATATGGAATTGGATGCCTTTGCTGCCAGCACGGCGCTTCCCTCCAATCCAATCTGACGGTTTTGTTAGTAAGGCCGTCGGCGCGGCCCGCAATCATCCGCGCCCGCCGGTGCGCGGGGCGCTTACAAGACCTGCGGGGCCTTAGCTCTTACATATAATAATAAATAATTCAGTGGGACGTTTACGCCTCAATGGCCCTTTGGAAAACTTCCTCGGCCCACTGATCGCCCTTTTGCGCGAAGGCCTGGTTCAGCTGCTCCAGCTTGTCCTGCTGATCTTGCAGCGAACGGGCCAGGGCCTCGTCGGCCATCCGCTGTTCGTCGGCCCGCACCGCCTCAATGCGATGCTCGGCCTCCTTGCGGTATTTTTCCTTGAGGGCCGACTTTTGGTCGATAATATTTTGCTCGGCCTGCAGCCGCAGGTTCTGGGCCTCGGCCGTTACCATGCGCGCCTTCCGGTCGATATCCAGGATACGCTTGATCACGCTCTCCAGATCGGAGGAACGCTCGTTTGCCACCGTTTCCTTTTTTTGTTCCATAAGGCATCCTCCTTGACAAATATCCCCGAAAAGTCCGCCGCCGTCCGGTCTGCGTTTTGCGTGCGGCGGGACAAAGGGGCCGTATCCACGAACTCCGGTCGACCCCGTAGCCCAAGGGTACTTGCAGAAAATCGGCCGGTAGAAGCGTTTGCAACCTAGCGGCGGCCATCTGGTCGAAATAATTGCCTGTGCAACCGAAATGCCACCTATATTCTAGCACTTTCTTTTAGAAATGCAAGGGCGGATTATGGGAAGATAACAGTTTTTTGAAGAAAAATTTGTTTAATATGCGGTATGTGGTTTTTATCACCAAAAAATATAAAAAAAGATATAAAATACGCCCGCATCTGACATTTGTGTATTTTTTTTCGCGGATTTAACCTTCCTTTAACATTGCGCCTGTATAATGGGTCCGGATTAAAGAGAACGCGGGCGGATTTTAGGGTGTGCCGGGTCGGTTGCGGCGCCGGATGCGCCTATGCGCCCGGCCGCCGTAGGCGGCAGGGGAAATAAAAAAAGAGAGAGGCTGGAGCAATGGGTATTCAAAACATTTTGTCTCTGATTGCCGGGTTGGGCCTGTTCCTGCTGGGCATGAAGCTGATGAGCGAGGGTCTGGAAATGGCCGCCGGGTCCCGGATGAAGCGTATGTTGGAGGTGCTGACCTCCAAGCGGATCCTGGGCATGCTGGTGGGCGCGGGCGTTACGGCGGTGATCCAGAGCTCCTCGGCCACAACCGTCATGGTCATCGGCTTTGTCAACGCCGGGCTGATCACCCTGTCCCAAGCGGTGGGCGTGATCATGGGCGCCAATATCGGCACGACGATTACCGGCGTGTTGGTTGCGCTGAATCCTAAGGACATTGCGCCCATAGCCCTGATTGCCGGCGTTGTGGCCATGACCTTCATTTCAAAAAGAATTGTGCAGCACGTGGGCGAGATATTCGCCGGTCTCGGCATCCTCTTTCTGGGGCTCAACACCATGTCCGACGCCATGGAGCCCCTGCGGGACTTCCCGCCCTTTATCAATATGATGACCTCCTTTGCCGACAACCCCTTCCTGGGCATCATGGCCGGCATGATCTTTACGGCGGTGATCCAGAGCTCCTCGGCCGCTATCGGTATTCTGCAGGCCCTGGCCATGCAGGGGGCTGTGCCCGACGTGCGGGCGGCCGTTTTTATCCTGATGGGTATGAATATCGGCACCTGCATCACGGCCATTCTGGCCTCCTTGGGCGGAAGCCGCAACGCTAAGCGGGCGGCCATTATCCATCTGCTCTTCAACGTTATCGGCACGCTGGTCTTTGTTACGGTCGCTATGTTCTTGCCTGTGGAGCGGCTTCTGGCCATGGTGCCCGGCAATATGGCGGCCCAGATTGCTGTGGCGCATATCGTCTTCAACGTGGTGACCACCCTGTTGCTGCTGCCCATGGGTGATCTTCTGGTCAAGCTCTCCCGTAAGATTATACCCGGGGAGGACAAGTCGCCGGGCGAACTCAAGTTGGAATACCTGGATCCCCGTATCCTGCAGACGCCGCCGGTGGCGGTGGCCCAGGTTCTTAAGGAAGTGGGGCGCATGGCCGACCTGGCCAGGGAAAACCTTGCGGTTTCCATGGACGCTTTGTTGACAAAGGACCATAAGAAGGTGCAGGAGGTCTACGAGCGGGAAAAGCTGATCAACTTCCTCAACCATTCTATCACCACCTATCTCGTCAAGATCAACGGTCTGGAGTTGCAGGAGAGCGACCAGGCTGTCATCGGCTCCCTCTTTCACGTGGTCAATGATCTGGAGCGCATCGGCGACCATGCCGAAAATATCGCCGACGACGCCCAGAACTGTCTGGACCACAATATGCAGTTTTCCGATCAGGCGGAAGCGGAGTTGCGGGATATGTTCCAGAAGACCGCTGGCGTGTATGATTTAGCCGTCCAGAATTTCAAGGCGCGCAAGCTGACCGCCGAAACCCTGGAAAGGATCAAGGCCGAAGAGGAAAAGATCGACGACCTCTCCCAGCAGCTGGAGCAGAATCATGTGGACCGCCTCAACGAGCATCAGTGCACGCCCGAGATCGGTATGATTTTTGTGAATATCGTGACCAACCTGGAGCGCGTCAGCGACCACGCCACCAACGTGGCCTACTCTCTGGCCTCTCCAAGCTCCAGTTCGGATGAAGCCCGGCTGGCCCTTTCCTAGAAATATAGCTTGTCCCTCAAAGGACCGACGCCCGCCGTCCCTCATTGTGGACGGCGGGCGTCTTTGCCGCATGCGCAAACAAAAGGGCCCCGGCCTAACCGGGGGGAGGGGGACATATAGCTTTAGCGGCCATCCTTCCGAGAGAGCCTGGGGAATCGCATAGGGACGCAACAAAGGTTGCCGCTGTCCGGCTTCACTCGTATCGGGCGGCGTGGCGCGCTACGATACGGGTACCCTTGGGCGGCGTTGGTACGCGGCCTTTCCAGGGCCTGTGCAGACCGCTGCTTTGACCGTATCCTGTCCATCTTTTGGCAAACGATCGTTTAAGCGCGCGCGTGCCTTTGCCTTGCCGATACGCCTACAAAAGCGAAGGGGAGCTGGAGCCGCGATGCGGACTAGGATGCTTTGCCTTGTGGATGATTTTGCCCTCCGGCGGTGTTTTTCCTTTCCCTCAAAGAGGCATGCCCGCCGTTCTTCCAAGGCGGCGCTGGGGTTTACGGGCATGCGGCCGGGCGGCTAGGGGCGCCAAACATGCAAAAAGGCGGCGCGATCCAATGATCGCACCGCCTCTGTCCTATTTTATTAAGGCGCGGCGTTTGCGCAAAAGACACCCAATTCCACGAAATTAGCCGATGACCATAGTCACCAGTCGGGCGGCGAAGAGCAGGCCCGAAACGATCATGACCGGGTGGATATCCCTGACCTTGCCCCGCACCAGCTTGAGGATGATCCAGGTCAGCATGCCGAACATGATGCCGTTGGCGATGGAATAGGTGAAGGGCATCATAATAA
>DXVY01000151.1:4685-5029 GCA_019417145.1 Clostridiales bacterium | reverse complement strand
CAATAAATCTCATAATGAATATGGATATGCATCTGGAAGTTGGCCTGATCGGGATTATCGTCTATGGCATGGTGGAAGAAGAGTTCGGGGGTCTCGTATACATTTCTATATCTGCTCATTTCGGCAAGATCCTTTATTTTAATTGTCTGTATATTATAGCAGCTACATGCAGAATATGCAATATAATGCGCCCTGTATTCAAAGACACCGTGGAAGAGCGTCGGTGGTAGCTTCCTCTCTGTTTTGGGTCTTCCCCCTAAAAAAACGCCCGGGTTCCCACAGCGGGAGACCTGGGCGGCCATAGGATTGAACAAACGTGAAACAATCCAGCGTTTTTTAAAACG
>DXVY01000151.1:0-4675 GCA_019417145.1 Clostridiales bacterium | reverse complement strand
GCGGTTGACGGGATTCTGAGCGGAAAAGAAAACGCCGGCAAAAGCGCGGGTGACAAAAGAAAAAATCGCGCACCAAGCGCGGCGCGCGATTCGTCTGCGGCGACTCGCCGCTGGTGCGAGTGACGGGACTTGAACCCGTACGTCAAAGACACACGCCCCTCAAACGTGCCTGTCTGCCTGTTCCAGCACACTCGCATAATCAAGCCTAAATATTATATCATCCGCTCCATCATCTGTCAACTCCTTTTTCCCTGTACAGAAATTTATTCCTTGATATTTTATCTTGGTCATAAACTGTTCAAGATTTTATGTTATACTGTTATGAATTATAAGGAAAAAAGGAAGTGATTTATTGTGTCCAACAACAATGATGTGGATTTCTCCAGAATTACGCCGCAGATCCAGTCGCTCAGCGAGCTCTGTCTGAAGGGAAGCACCATTGATCCCGCGCTTTACACCAAATACCAGGTCAATCGCGGTCTCCGGGACGTTAACGGCAAGGGTATTCTGACCGGCCTTACCGAGATATCCGATATCCAATCGAGCAAAGAGGTGGATGGGAAAACCGTTCCCTGCGAGGGCGAACTGTACTATCGCGGCATCAATATCGAGGATATAGTCGCCGGCTTTTTGCAGGAAAAGCGCTTTGGCTTTGAAGAGGTTATCTATCTTCTGCTTTTCGGCGACCTGCCTAATATGCAGCAGCTGGAAGATTTCAAGGCCCTGCTGGCCCAATACCGCACCCTGCCCACCAGTTTTGTCCGGGATATCATCCTAAAGGCGCCCAGTTCCGACATGATGAATACTCTGGCCCGCAGCGTATTGACCCTCTATTCCTACGACAACAACGCCAATGATACCAGCATTCCCAATGTCCTGCGCCAGTGCCTACAGCTCATCGCCCTCTTCCCCCTGCTGTCGGTATACGGCTACCAGGCTTACAGTCACTATCACGACGGCAACAGCCTCTTTATCCACAATCCCCGTCCCGAACTTTCTACGGCCGAAAATATCCTGAGCATCCTGCGCCAGGACAGCCAATACACCGAGCTGGAGGCCAAGATCCTAGACCTGACCCTGGTGCTCCACGCCGAGCACGGCGGCGGCAACAATTCCACCTTTACCACCCATGTGGTCTCCTCCTCCGGCACGGACACCTACTCCACCGTAGCGGCCTCCCTGGGCTCTCTCAAGGGGCCCAAGCACGGCGGCGCCAACATCAAGGTGGTCCGCATGTTCGAGGACATGAAGAACAGCCTCTCCGACTGGAAGGACGAGGAGGCCGTGGCCGCCTACCTCAAGGCCCTGCTCCACAAGGAGGCTTTCGACCGGGCCGGCCTCATTTACGGCATGGGCCACGCGGTCTACTCCCTCTCCGATCCCAGGGCCAATATCTTTAAGAAGTTTGTAAAGAGCCTGTCGGAGGAAAAGAACCGCATGGATGAATTCGAGCTCTATTCCATGGTGGAGCGGCTGGCCCCCCAGATTATCGCCCAGGAGCGCAAGATTTACAAGGGCGTCAGCGCCAATATCGACTTCTACAGCGGCTTTGTATACAGCATGCTCAACCTGCCCACCGAGCTCTACACCCCCATTTTCGCCATATCCCGCATCGCGGGCTGGAGCGCCCATCGCATCGAGGAGCTCATCAACGCGGGCAAAATCATCCGGCCCGCCTACAAGAGCGTATCCGTCCGCCGGCCCTATACAAAGCTTGCCGATCGGTAGACTCCGGATAGCAGGCCGTATCCACAACATAACCTGTCGCATCGCCGACACCGAAAAGACCGCCCTTCGGCGGCCTTTTGCCACACCGTCAAAAAGGAGGGCTTTCCCATGCTGCACGGCGCGCTGGTGGGCGCATGGCACGTCCACTTTGAACAATACGCCGACGAATTTTCCTCTCGCCCCGACTGCCATATCACCGTACTCTGGGACGACGATCCCGTCCGCGGGGAGCAGGCGGCCAAAAAATACAACTGTGATTTTGAACCGGATTACGATCGGCTGCTGACCCGGCCGGATGTGGACGCGGTCATTGTCGCCTCCCAAACCAACCGGCACAGCGAGCTGATCCAAAAGGCGGCCCGGGCCAAGAAGCATATTTACACCGAAAAGGTGCTTGCCTTTACCTACGCTGAGGCCCTGGAAATTGCCCGGACGGTGAAGGACAGCGGCGTCTGCTTCTGCATTTCCTTTCCCTGGGCCTGCCGCCCCTTTTTCCAGGCGGCGCGCAGGCTGGTGGAGGATGGAACGCTGGGGGATATTACCTACGCCCGATTCCGCAACTGCCACAACGGCGCGCTGGCCGGATGGTTGCCGGAGGCCTTTTATGATCCCGTCCTCTGCGGCGGCGGCGCCATGATGGATCTGGGCGCCCATTCCATGTATCTGCTGGATATGCTGCTGGGCCTGCCCGACAGCATCTGCTCCGCCTTCACCCATGTGACCGGCCGGGCGGTGGAGGACAACGCCGTCGCCCTCCTTCGCTACAAAAACGGCGCCATTGCCAGCGCCGAAACCGGTTTTGCCTCCGAACATAACCCCTTCACCCTGGAGCTGTGCGGCACCAAGGGAACCCTGCTTTCGGGCGGTTACACCGACGCCACCGTAATAAATACCGGGAACGGATGGGAGCCCGTGGAGCTGCCCGCTCCCCTTCCCTGCCCCATGGACCAGTGGGTGGACGGCATCCTGACCGCCTCTCCCATCCCCTTTGACATCGATTGCGCCGTCCGTCTGACCCAGCTTATGGAGACGGCCTACCGCTCCTACCGTTCCGGCAGGACCGAGCCGCTGACGGATATATAAATCCGCCGGCCCGGCGCATGCTTTACTCCTGCTATACGCGCATGTTTCCCGGCCACAGAGCCGGACACAGAAAAGCCCGGCCAGATGGCCGGGCTTATTTTTATCCACCCATCCCGCCGGGCGCGCCATAGGAAAAGGTCCCGCCCGACGCACAGGTGAAGCAGTGCAATCGGTAGATGAAAAACAGGACCAGCGCCGCCAGCAGGAGCAGGGCAAGGGTGATCCAAAGCTTCCTGTGCCTCATACCGTCCCGCCTCCTATAGGCGCCCGCCGGTTATGGTCTGCTCTATAATATCCTTCATGGTGGCCTTATCCAGCGCACCCGAGACATAGCCGTACACCCGGCCCTCCTTGTCGATCATAAAGGTGGTGGGAAAGGCCGAAATATAATACTGGCTCTGCACCTGGCCCGTGGTGTCGAATACGGTGGGAAAGGTGTATCCGTTCTGGTCTAAAAAGCTTTCTATTCCGGCCTGGTCGGTCTCCTGTCCCCCGGGGCCGGCCACGCCCAAAAAGACCACGTCGCCGCTGTTTTCCCCGTATTCCTTATACAGCTCCTCAATATGGGGCATTTCCTGCCGGCAGGGGCCGCACCAGGTGGCCCAAAAGTTTAGGAACACCACCTTGCCCTTGTAATCGGACAGGGTATGGGTATTGCCATATTGATCCTTTAGGGTGAAATCCGGCGCGGCGGGATTACTGTTGGCCGAGCCGGAGGTTTCTTCCGCCTGCCCGCTGCCGGACGTGGTATGGGAGGCGCCGGCCGACACGGCGGCTCCCCCGCTATCCGTCTGCTCTGAAGTGTCCCCGCTATCCGGCTGTTCCGAGGTATCCCCGCTCACCGTCTCGCTGACCGAGGCCGTGGGCGAACCGCCGCTCAGGGTGAAAAGCCTGCCGGTGATGGTATCCATCCAGCCCACCAGGGTGAGCAGGCCGATAAGGATCAGAATGACGCCGCCCACCTTGATGGCGTACTGCAAAATCTTCTGCCGCTTCTTTATAAAGTTGAGCACAGCCGTGGTAAAAAGGCCCAGGGCCAAAAAGGGCAGGACAAATCCCAGGGTATAGAGCCCCACCAGCAGGTTGCCCAAAAGGGCGCTCTCCGAGCTGGAGGCAAGCAACAGCACCGAGGAAAGGGCCGGACCCACGCAGGGCGTCCAGGCAAAGCTGAAGGTAAAGCCCAGCACAAAGGCGATAAGGGGATTCATCCTTTTCAGGTTCAGCCTTGCGTGGATTTTCCGCTCCTTGGATAAAAAGGGAAGGCGAAGCAGTCCCACCTGGTACAGGCCCAGCAGCAGGATAATCACGCCGGCGATACGGCTGATGAGCTCCCGGTGATCGCCGAAAAAGCGGCCAAAGGCGGTGAAGGACACGCCTAAAAGGAAAAAGGCGAAAGATATGCCAAGCACAAAGCAGACGGTGTGGAAAAAGACCTTGCTCCGCTTATAGGCGATATTCCCCTGTTCGTCCACCTGCTTGGCGTTGCCGGCCAGATAGCTGATATAAATGGGCAGCAGAGGCAGCACGCAGGGAGAAAAGAAGGAGAGCACCCCTTCCAAGAATACAAAAAAATACTGAATGGTTCCAGCGGCGGTGATGGCGGCCGGCATGGAATCGCTCCTTTCTGTAAGCGGATTTTATAAAACGGCCTTTCCCCGGCCGGTGGAAAACGAGGAGGGGGCGACAAGGCCGTTTTTGGTTATTCTACCATGGCGTACGGCGATTTGCAAACCCTTATATTGGGGAAGCGGGCCGTTTTTTCCATGATAGCCGATAGGGCCTTTTCTGTCTGTGACTATGACACAAAAAAGCGCGGCGGCTGTCACGCCGTCGCGCCGGGACGCTGTCAGGTTCCTATTTCCCG
>DXVY01000150.1 GCA_019417145.1 Clostridiales bacterium | reverse complement strand
ATTAAGATTGGAATAGCCCACATCGGCCGCGATTTGGGCAACGGGAAAATTGGTGTGCCGCAGAAGACGGCAGGCCTCCTCCATGCGCACCTTTTGCAGGTACTGCAGGGCGGTCATGCCGCATTCCTCTTTAAAAAGCTTGTTAAAATAGCTCACGCTCAGGTAAAAGCGTTCAGCCAATTGCTCGGCCGTAATGCTCTGGCGGAATTCCCGCCTGATGTATTCCCGCGCCGTCTCGGCCACCATCCTTTTCAGGACAGGCGGACTTTGTACCTGCCCCTCGTCCTGCGTATACAAGCGAAAGGAGAGAATCAGCAGCCGGGTGAGCTGGGCGCGCAGGACCGAGCGGTATCCCTTTTCCTTGCAGGCATATTCTCGGCACATATTTTGGAGCACGTCCTGGATCTCCCCCGACGGCAGTCCGGTGAATTTAATATAGCTCCGGGGATCCTTTTCCGAATAGAAGGAGTGAAACAGATAATGATAAGCCACGTCCACAAAGTCCCCGCCGTTTTCCAGAGAAGCGTCTACCGCACGAGGATGAAAAATGCAGTTGATCAAGGAAAGGGTCTCCCCCTTTTCGGGAGAATACTCGTGAGGCACAAAGGCGCTGATAATAAAAAAGTCCCCCTGCCGGACGTTCACCCTCTCCCCGCCTACAATATGGTAGCCCCGGCCGGACTCTATATAAACCAGTTCGATAAAATCGTGGGCATGCAGGGGACAGCGGATGCCGGTCTCGGTCCGCTGCACCGTCACGTCGTCCCCGGGGGCCATCAAACGGTCGGCCCGCAGCGTTTCATATTCCAAGGTATCCTCTCCCCCTTTTTGTGCGACGATGGGTAGTTGTATTTATAATAACACAAATCGACAGGATATGCCACGGGGAATTTCAGACAACTTGAATAATCGGTCGGTATGTGCACACCCTCCTCTGTCCAAAAAAGCAAAGGCCCATCCCTCTCAGGATGGGGTCTTTGCTTTTGTCCGTCAGCTCTTTGTGTTGTGATTCCCGCCTCGGCGCCTTCTGCACGCCACAGCCGCGCCCGCGCCCCACGCAGCCAGAACGGCACGCCGGCGGGAGATGCCTGCCGCGCCTGCGGCTTCGAGGATCATTCCACCTTTTACCGGGTGCACAAGGCCCGTTTCTCGGTTTCCCCCCGAGACGATTTCCAACCAACGCCCTAGGGCGCTTGCCTTCCGTTCCATACGGCCTCAAACCACTGGTTACCCACGGGTATGGGCCGGGGCTCGACCAACCGACAGCCGCCCTGCCCGGACAGCAGAAGCTTATTCTCCCGTCCCCGCGTCGCCGGCAGAAGGGAATGGGCCGCGTCCATGCACACGGCCCCGCCCACGCTTCCCTGCTCTCGGGCCGCAAAAAGGAAGGCGCGCAGCAGCTCATACTGATACCGCCGCCTATTGCGGTCTTTCCACTCCCAAAGTCCGGCCGACGGCTCTAGAGGATCCATAAGCCCGGCGGCCAGTTCATGGACCATAACCTCCATCTGCTCTAGGTTCCGCAGAATACCGGCGTAACGATCCATGCGCTGCGGGATATCCTCGCCTGGGCTGGGACGGGATGGGCTAGCCGGCGTCCGGCGGACAGGCCCGCCCCACGACACGGGCGGCAGATCTCTCGCAGGCTCCAAGGGCCTTTGGGCGATATGCTCGGCGCAGCGCATGGCTCCTACCTGTCCAGCGGCCAGGGCGCTGCCCCCGGGCCGGTAGGGGCCAAAGGTTCCGGCCGCCTCGCCGATAACATAAAGCCCCGGCAGGTCGCTTTGCCAATTGCAATCCACATAGGCCCCGCCGTTCTGGTGCTGGGCGCAGACCCCAATCTCCAGCGGCTCCCGGGCCAGGTCGATACCATGGTCGCGATAGAGCCGGACGGCAGCCGGATTCATGGCCTGAAGCCGTTGGATTGGCCGTCCCTGGAGTGCGCCGCAATTTTTAAGATACGTATAGCATTCCTGACCCGCGGCCTGAACGCCCGCCTCCAGGCCGGCGGGATCGGCGGTATAGTCCAGGAATACCCGATTGCCCCGGCGCAGCTCCTCCAAAACCAGCAGATCAATCTTTGAGGAACCCTGCATTTTTTTCACGTCAAAGGGCCACTCATATCCCTTTCGGAAAATATCCCGCAGCAGGTCGCCGTCACAGGCGTAGGCCTCCCGCAGAAATTCCCGTCGTTTCCCCGCCGGGTCCACGCTGATATAGCGGGGCAGCGCCTGCTGGTAGGAACCGGACAGGTTCCATTTGAAGCCCACGGAGGCAAGGCCATACTGCCAATGCTGTAGGTTGGCCAGGGTGATGCCGGCATCAGCCAATACGCCCATACAGCCGCTCTGCCCGTCGGGATAGACGGTGGACGCATAAACCCCCGGCTCTCCCCCGGCGGCCACCACCAGAGCGTTACAGGCAAAGAGTACCGGCGGCCCGGCCGGGTGATCCATATCAAAGCAGACAATGCCCCGCACCCGTTTGCCGTCCGTAAGAATCTTGACGCAGGACAGGCCGTCGTACAACCTGACTCCCCGCTCCAAAGCCTGCCGCTCCAACGCCTCGGTCATGTAGCGGGAAGTGAGCGGACCGGCGGAGGTGGCCCGCTGCCTGACGCTGTGATCGGTCTGATAGCCCACAAATTCTCCGTATTCGTTTTTGGGGAAGGGCACGCCCAGCTCTACCAGCCGCATAAAGGACTGAACGCTTCCGGCCGCCATAGCCAGGGCTACATCGCCGTCCACTCCGCCGTACCGGAAAAGGTCCTCGGCCAACTCGGCCACGCTGTCGGGAGAGGCGGAAGACAGGGCCAGCTTATAAAAGGTCTGTTTGTCGCTGCCGGCGTTTCGTGAGGTCCCCAGGTCTTTCCCCTCGGTCACCATAGCCACGTCCTCTTTCCCCAGCCCCCGCAGCAGCCCGGCGCAGTCATATCCGGCCGCGCCTGTGCCTATAATGAGAACATCGTGAAAATACTGCCGCATCACAGCCTCCTTATATGGAAACCGCCGTCGGCGTCGATCACCTGTCCGGTAGCGAAATCCAGGTCTCCCGATGCCAGCGCGGCCACGCAGCCGCCGATATCTTCCGGCGTCCCCATCCGGCGGACGGGAGTCAGTCCCTGGGCTATGCGCGCCTCATACTGGCTGCGGACGGCTTTGGTCATATCGGTCTGGATGATGCCGGGCCGGATCTCGAACACCGGGATGCCCAACGCCGCCAGCCGGTGGGCGAACAGCTTGGTCACCATGGAGATACCCGCCTTGGATATGCAATATTCCCCCCGGTTCACCGAGGAGGCATAGGCCGAAACAGAGGAGATATTGATGATGCGGGGATGATAGCCTGGATCATTTTCCATGGCCTGCCGCATGGCGTTGCCCATGGCCTGGCACATGAAAAAGGTGCCCTTCAGGTTGGTGTCCATGACGAAATCATAGCTCTCCTCGTCCACATCCAGGATATCGGTGCGCACCTTGGGAGCCACGCCGGCATTGTTGACCAGCAGGTCCACCCGTCCGTATTCTTCGAACACCGCGCGGACGAACGCCCCTATTTCCCCAACGCTCCTGTTGTCGCAAGACATATAGCGCAGCCCCGTTTGGTCTATCCGCACATTCCTCTGCCGGCCGGTGACCACCACAAGATACCCCTCTTTTACCAGCCGATCCGCACATCCCCGGCCGATGCCCTTCCTGCCTCCCGTCACCACAGCGATCTTCATTTGTTCACGCTCCCTTTACAAGATTACAATAAACCCATAATCCGCGGACATGCCGGACGGCTCTTCTCACCTGACCCGTCCGATCCATCACAAAAAAGTGCGGCCGCCGTCCGCGGGCTGTTCCGTTCAGTTCTGTTCCATTTCTCTGTACAGAGGCAAATACACCTCTTGGTCCCGGACCACGCAGCCGGCCGCCCTGCCGCCACGCATGAGCGCGGAGCATTTGCCGCAGGCGATGCAGACCCTGCTTCGGTCCAGCTCTCCCCTCAGCATGTCCCCCGCAAAATCCGGATAGGCAAAAGCCAGCCTTCCAAAACCGGCCACATCCGCCGCGCCGCTCTCCAGTCCCCCCGCGGCCAGATGGGGGGAAAACTCCCGCAAATAGGAGTAGCCCGAACCTACGATGACCGTATCGGGGCAGGCCGCCTTGATCCGTCTGGCTCCGTCCAGCATACGGCCCAGGCCGGTCAGCGGATGCTCGTCGGGGACATAGGGCCCCTGGTTGTACGGCCGGTTCACATGGGGATTTCGGTAGGGATTTCCCATGGTTATATTGAGCATAGGCAGCCCGCATTCCCCGGTCAGGATACCGACCAGCCGCATGGGCTCTTCCCAGCACGGGGCACCCGCCTCGTCGGAGCCAAAGCCGTGGGGATAGGGGAAACCGTCGTATATTCCCAGCCGGCTGGTGATCAGGAAGCGGGTGGAGGTGGCGGCGACGGCGTTCCTAATCGCCTCCAAATATAGCCGGGTGCGATTTTCGAACGGTCCGCCGTACCGCCCCTTCCGTTGGAAGGCGGAAAGGGCTTCATTGAACAGATAACCGTGGCAGCACTTGATGTCCGCGCCGTCAAAGCCGGCCTTTTCGGCCAATGCGGCCGCCGTGCCGAAGGTCTCTTCCAGCCGGGCGAGCTGGTCGTCCGACAGAATGCGGTCGTCGGCCAGGGATACATCCCCCTCAAAGAGGGGATTATGCTGTATAATCAGGGGCATAGGCCGGCCCTCCGGCTTGGAATTTCGGCCGGAATGGGTAAGTTGGCAAATGATCATGGGTACCCGCCCCGTCTCCTTTTGCGCCGTCTCCCTGATCTCGTCCACCAGTGCCTTGAGCGTGTCCAGATTACCCTCGTTTATGGACAACTGACGTGGATTGGCGCGGCCGTCGGCCGTAACCGCCGTGGCCTCAAACCAAAGCAGCCCCGCGCCGCCCGCGGCAAGGCGCCGATAGCGCCGGCGGGTAAGCGGACCGGGCCTGCCGTCCGGCGTTCCGTCGCAGCCCTCCATGGGCTGTATGGCAATACGGTTACATAGCTGCCG
>DXVY01000015.1 GCA_019417145.1 Clostridiales bacterium | reverse complement strand
GAATGCGTATAGCCGTATTCTCGTAGCTGTAGCTGATGGCGTTTTTTATCAGGTTGTCAAACACCCGGGCCAGCTTGTCCGCATCGCCTGTAATAACCAGGTTGGGCGCAATGCAGGTCTGACAGGTCAGGTTCTTTTCCTTAAACAGGGGCTGGAATTCGTCGGCCAGCTGCTCCAGCATGACCGAAAGTTGAATACGGCTCTTATTCAGGGTGATATTTTGCAGGTTGAACCGTGTGATCTCAAAGAACTCATTGATCAGGTTCTCCAGCCGCTGGGCCTTGTCCAGGGCTATATCCTGGTACTTTTCCCGCATTTCGGGCGGCAGATTCCGTTCCTCATGCAGCAGACTGAGATAACCGATAACCGAGGTCAGGGGCGTTTTCAGGTCATGGGCCAGATAAACCACCAGATCGTTTTTTCGCTGCTCGGCCTCCCTGGCCAGCTGCTCGTTTCGCAGGGCGTTGTATTTAATGGTGTTGAGCTGGTCCTCAATATCGGAAAAATCGGCCGGCAGTTTAATCAGGCTCTCATCCTTCTGGAACACCCGCCCGATGGAATCGATGAGAATATCAATATACCGGGTGGCGATGGAAAGAGAGATCCAGACCGATATAAAGGTGATGACAATAAAGCCAAAAAGGACTACCTCCGTTTTATGTTCCCGCAAAAATAAATAGATGGGCCGGCTGATGCTGGAAAGCACATTGGCCAGCAGGTTGTTAAAGAGCCCGTCGGCCAACAGCAGCAGAAAACCGGTGGCTGCAAGGCTTAGAATAATCCCCAGAAAAATACGGAGAAAGAGCTTCCATTTAAACTTACGCGTCCCCTTATTTGTCAATTTTATATCCCACTCCCCACACGGTTTTTATGATTTTGGGATTCCGGGGCGGCTCATGGAGCTTCTCCCGCAGCCGGCGGATATGCACCATGACCGTGTTGTTGGAATCCAGGTATTTCTCCCCCCATACGGTCTGGAACAGCTCCTCCTGGCTGATTACCCGTCCCCTGTTTTCGGCCAGAAACCATAAAATATCAAACTCGATGGGCGTCAGGGCCACCGGCTCCCCGTAAAGGGTACAGATATGATTGCTCCGGTCGATGGTCAGCCCTGAAAACTCCATAAAATCCTCTTCCGCCGGCGGCGCGCCGTACCGCAGATACCGGCGCAGCTGGGCCTTGACCCGCGCCACCAATTCCAGGGGATTAAAGGGCTTGGTAATATAGTCGTCCGCGCCGATGGCCAGGCCGTTGATCTTATCCATGTCCTCCACCTTGGCCGTCAGCATAATCACCGGATAGGTATGCTTCTCCCGAATCCGCCGGCATAAATCAAAGCCGTTGATCCCCGGCAGCATCACGTCCAGCAAGGCCAGATCCAGCTCCTCCCCGTCGATACAACGGGCGGCCGCGTTTCCGTCATAGCATTTGATAACCTTAAATCCTTCGTTTATGAGATATACCTCCACCAAATCCGCAATCTCCCGCTCGTCGTCCACAACCAGAACGACCGGTGTCTGCCTTCCCGTCGGCATACTTACCTTCCTCTCCAATCATTTTGTAGTTAGTATAGCATACGAGGACGGCCTTGTGCGAAAATGAAAGAAAAAGTTAAGAAAAGCGGTTCTATGGAGAACACGGAAAGAAGAAAAATTGTTCTTGACAAACCCAACCCAATCGCGTATAATATTGTTCGTCGCCAAGTAGCAGGCTTGGAGCGGCAAGCATTTGGAAGACACACGTATGCTGCTATGGCTCAGGTGGTAGAGCACATCCTTGGTAAGGATGAGGTCACCAGTTCGAATCTGGTTAGCAGCTCCATTCAAAAAGATGGGAACCCGCATGAACATCGTGTTCATGCGGGTTTCTGTTTTATTTGAGAATACCGACCGCTTTATTGTCGCGTCGCCTCCTGCCATCACGGCGCTAAATGCCTGAATCGTTTCCGGATATCTGTCCCGGGCACGGCGTTTATGCCGATTTCTCCTTGTTTTTCAAAGGCGACGCCTATCCATCCATTACATCGAAATCGAATCGAGCAAAGGAGCCGTCCCGAAAACCGGGACGGCTCTTTTGTCTCGTTTCTAAACCGCAGGAATGGAAATAGCAGGCACTGCCGGCGCATCCTGAGATATAGTATGGATCTTAGCTCGTACGCGCCAAAATCTTGCAGATTTCCATCACATCGGCTATCGTGATTTCACCGTCGCCGTCCAGGTCGCCCCGAGCGATTTCTTCATCCGTGGGATCATTGCCCGCCGACTCCCTGGCCATGACCTTACAGGCCTCCATCACATCCGCGATGGTCACTTCCTCATCCATATCCAGGTCGCCCTGTACCAATTCGCCCCCAATCGGCGGGATGGCCAGTTCAACCGTTACCACCGCTGCTGCTTCTCCCACGGTAAGAGTCAGGGAGCCGGTGATGGAGCCGGAAGTATCCCCGGCAGCCGGGTCCTTCTGGAATGGATCTTTCCAGGCCACCGTTACATCTGCGTTATCCACGGCGTCGGTCACGGCCTTCAGGATATGGTCGGCAGTGGTGTCGTTGGTGGCCTTAAAAGCGGCCAACGCCTTTTCAGCCGCCGCCTTGGCGGCGTCCACCGCATCCTGATCCGGATCATTGGGCTCTTCCTGCGTCCGCACGGTAACGGTACAACTGCCCTTCACCTCGGCATCCAGCTGGGATACGGCGGTAATGATCGCCTGTCCGGCCGCCAGAGCGGTCACCTTTCCGTCCGCGTCCACCGTAGCTACCGCCTCGTCGGACGATCGCCAGGAAAGGGCCTGATACGCATCGGCCGGGCTGAAGGTAGGGATAAGCTGATCGGTTTCCCCTACGGCCAGTTCCAGCGTATCCGGCGCAATGACCAGTTGATTCGGTATAATCGCCTCTCGGCCGAACAACTCGACTTCAGCTAGCAGGGTGTCGCTTTCGTCTGCAACGGCCAGCTTATAGTAGGTATAGGCTCCTTGGTTTTCCTCCGCCACGCCAAACGAACGGGTGTACTGTTCCCAGGCGAATTTCTCGCCCTGACGGGCGTCCAGTTCGGTCCAGCCGCGGCCGTCATTGGAGCCGTACAGTGCAAAATCGGCCGGCGCCTTTGCGGCATCGCCGCCGGAGGTCAGGGTATACATCGTGACCACCTGGGGCGCGGGATTGTAATAAATGACCTCCCTTTCCCTGCCGGATATTAACACATCCCCCGACAGGCTGTCGTTATCCACCAGCTTTTCCAGCTCGGTTATACCGGAGGCCAGCATAGGCGTCTGGGAATCCCTATCCACCGTCTGTGCCGTTTGCATACCGGCGACGGTCAAGTCCTGCGTATAGGACGGCTGCTCTCCCCCGGGCGTGAGATACCGCTGCGACATAGCCGCCTCCCCGGTTCCCCACTGGCTGGGCGTATCTCCCATATGGAAGGTAAGGGTTCCGCCCTGGGCCAGATCCGCATGGGCGATGTAGTTTTTAGAATACGCCTGGCCATTTAATTCCACCGATTGGATATAAACCTGATCTCTGCCGTTATCCGGCGCGGAGATGGTTAAGGTTTCCCCATTGTCCATATGGATGACCGCCTGGGTAAAGAGGGGCGATGTGATAGCAAATTCTCCCGACCCCGGATTGAGCGGATAGATGCCCAAGGCGGTGAGTATGTACCAGGCGCTGGTCGAGCCATTGTCCTCGTCCCCGCAGTAACCCTGTCCTATATCCGCGCCCACAAACAGGCGGCGCAGCATCTCCCGGGTCAGCGCCTGGGTCTTATAGGGGGCGTTTGCCTCGTTGTACACATAAGGGATGTGGAAGGAGGGCTGGTTTTCCATCCCCAGCATGCCGAACTTATTTTCCCGCTGCTCTACCTGCTCGTGGATCTTGCCGGCGGTATTTTTGGTGGTGTCGTCCACGGTGGCAAAGAAATCGTCCAGCTTGCTCTCCAGGACCTCCCGGCCGCCGTATAGGCCGGCCAGTCCGCTCAGATCGAACTGGATAAACTGGGAATTCCAAATGTTGGTTTCCACACAGGGCCCCCACCAGCTCTTGGGGTCATAGCTGCTCTGGCTCCAATCGCCCTTTTGATCCTTTGGACGCAAAAACCCGCCGTTGCCCTTGTCGGTCACATCCACCGGATCATATAAAAGGCTGTATCCGGCGCTCTTGTTGGCAAAATACCGCTGCTCGTCGGTATATCCCAGCATGCCGGCCATCTGTGCGATGCTGTAGTCGCACTGCGCGTTGAGCAGGGACCAGGAGAGCTCGCTGCTGGTCAGCACCTCGCCGTCCCGATAGGTATAGCCTAAGAAATTCGCCCGATCCAACAGCTTTCTGCCCAGCTTGGGATCACTGGAATACACCTGAGAATTTTTAAGCGCCGATTCATAAGCCGTCTCCCAGTCAAACTGGATGCCCCGGGCCATGGCGTCGGCAAATACAATATCGGTACTGGTACCGATCATGCTGGTGGAGGGCCCTGGCCGCATCCAGCGAGGCATCCAGCCGCCGTCCTTATACTGCTGCAACACGCCGTCCAAAATATCCCCCATCTGGTTGGGAGAGAAAAGGGCCCAAGCCGGATAGGTAGTGAGGCACTCGCCCCAAAAATCATTGATAAAATAGATGATCCCGTCGGACACCACCGTATCGGCAGGATTCTCCTTTTCCTCCGATACATCCATATGCTTCCAAATGGGCGCCTCATTGGTGCCCACGTTTTCCGCTCCCAAAATAGGATAGGAATACATCTTGTACAGCCCGGTGTAAATGCTGCAAAGCTGCTCATAGGTGGCGCCTTCAATATCTGAGATAACCCCTAACTGCTGATTCCAGGTATCATGGGCCGCGTCGCAGGTTTTCTGGAAGAGCCCGCGGGCGTAATCGTTCTGGGTCACCCCCAGTTCCAGCTCCAGATTGTGCCAGGCCTGGTCGGCCGAAATAAAGGAGGTGGCGAAAACCATTTCCACCTGGGTCTCCTCCTCCAAATCCCGACCGAACTGAATGACCTTTTTAATCCCGCTGCCCACATTGGCGATGGCGGTGGGGGTGGTATCAAACCGTCCGCAGAAGTACATACGGGTGGAGCCAAAGGCCGTATGGTCGGAATAGCCGAAAAAGCTTCCGTCCTCCTGCACGGTGGTGCTGCCGGCCGCCCGCTCCTGATCCAATACGACGTTGGCGAAATCCGACCCGGCAGGATAGGTGAAGCGGGCCACGCCGCTGTGCATGGCCGGCGTGACCGCCATGGTACATCCCGGCGCCTTGGACGTCCCCGGATCATCCGGGTCGTAGTCGTCAAAGGTCACCTGATATAGATACGGCCGGGCGATCTCATTCTCGTGCCGGAAAGCGGCGTTGCGGCCCCCCGCCGTCCCCTCCACATTGCCGGGGTTCAGGCTGGAGGGATTGCCGGCGTCAAAGCTGCTGTTGACCATAAACTGGAAAGAACCGTAGTCGCTGTTATAAACCGATGTAAAATGATCCACCGCGATGTGGGAGAGGGTGTTATTCTGCTTGGTAACCGTTCCGCCCCCTCTTTTGGCGTAGGTGGTGCTGCCCGATTGCTGGTATTGGTACAGCTGGTTGGCGCCTACCACGCCTTCGGTAATGGGAATGAGCTGGTTAAACCCATGAGGCAGAGTGGTGGCGGGGACGGCGTTGCCGCGGCTGAAGTTCTCGCCGTTATAGGTCCCCCGCAGGGTATTCACATAGTCAGCCGCGTAATCCGTGCTGTGCAGATCCGGCCGCTCTACATTGGCAATGGTAATCTGGTCGAAATAATCCACAAATCCCAACGCCTCGCCTGTGCCAAAGGCCTGCTTTTCATAGCCCACCAAAACCTCGGTAATGGTTTTGCCGGCCGCCACAGCGCCGATATCGGCCACAATATGGTTCCAGTTGAATTGCACCAAGGTCTTTCCATCGCCCTGCCCCATGGGGCTGAGCAGGTTGCCGTCCCGATCCGGGCAATTTAGCTGCGAAAGATAGCTCCCGTCGTCAAATTTCAGGTCCAGGCTGGCCCAGTTGCTGATTTGGTTAAAATCATAATTTTCCGGGTCGGCCGGCTGAGGCATGATCATATAGGAAAGCTGGGTGTTGGGCGCCACCGGGATGGATAACCCGTCATGGATCCGCACATAGCTTTTAGCATCTTCAGACGGATCGACATAGGTACCGGCGAACTTTAAGACGTTCTTCCCATCCCAGCCTGCGTTATCCACCTTACTGACCACCGACAGCTTACCGTCCACCGTCATCACGGCCGCCTTGGCATGGGTGGGATCGGGTACAGGCAGGGGGACCTCCTGATCGTCGCTCTCCGCCTCCGACCATCCCAGGATGCTGAACTGCATCTTCTTATCCCCGTTGTTGGCCGTGATATGTAAACGGTAATGATCAAAGGCCTGGGTATTGTCGGCCAGAGAGAAGGCAAAAAGCTTCTTATCCTCCTTGAACAGGTTGCCGGTCACCGTATCCAATACAGTCCAGTGCTCCCCATCCAAGCTGCCCTCAAAGGTCCAATCCTTGGGATCGCGGCCGGAAAAGCTGCTGGAGTCCGCCGCGGAACCGATAAAATACCGCTTGAGCACCAAGGGGGCGTCCAGCTGGAAACGTATGTCGGAGTGGTCGTTGGCGGTCAAGAACTTGGAATCCAGGCTGCCGTCAAAGACGCTGCCGATCATCTGGCCAGCCTGCTGTCCATCCGGCTCGGCAGAAATGCTGGAGGGGATGACCCCCGGCTTTTCCATAGGCAACCCTATATTGGCCTGCCTATCGTCTACCGGTACGGCTTCTACCGCCGGGTCTCCCTCCTCAAAGGAGGTGGTCCACAAAACCTCCGGTGGCTGATCGGCCTGCGCCTGCGCACCGGCCGCAGCAGGCGTCAGTGCCGACGTACACAGACAGGCTCCGGCTAATCCCCAGCCTAAAAAAGCTTTTAGGCACCAGAAGAATCTTTTTCGCCCATGTTCCGCCATTGCAAACATCCCCTTGCTTAAAATTAACATAATTAGCGTTGCGCCATATGTCATATAAATAATACGCCTTTTCTGATTTAAATACAATGCATATATACTATAAAAATCGAAGATATTTTACATGCAATATGTATATGTATTTTTCAACAACCATTTATTTGTTCATACATAAAAACACCTTTGCCGTTAACAAATAGCAATGTAACCCATTAACAAATAGCAAGGTGATCCATGCGGTTCAAAGCACCTGCTCCCAGCGGGCGGCTCCTCTTCCGCATACAAGAAACCCCGCTGCAATTGCAGCGGGGTTTCTTAATGAATCAGTTTTTGCAGCTTGGCGTGAAAGGACTGCATATACAGTCCGATGAGCTGGGTAATGGTGAAATCATACAGGAAAAAGGCCACATTTCCCATACCGAAAATCACCAGCAGGGTCCACTTCCCAAAATTACCCATTTGGTCCAGAGGCATGCCGAACACAAAAATAAACAGGGCATAGACGCCGGCCATGACAATGTTGAAGAGGAGAAATTTTATAATATACTCGATCACGCGCCTGCGCAGGCTCTCGATCAGCCCCTTCAGAATGGGGTAATACCCAAAAAAGGCGATAAACATAATCTTGGCCTCCTGCTCGGCCAGCAGAAGAACCAACACCGCCGTGGCCGCATAGGACATAAAGGACCATTTATGCCTCACTTCAATGGACAAAATTACAAAGAGCAGTCCGGCCACCGCCGGCACCGCGTAGGTCAGATAAGGGAAATAGGACAGCAGCATGATCACTGTGGACAGGGCTGCCATAACGCCGCACAGCGCCACCTTACCCGTGCGTTTCAGCGACATTTTGACCCTCCTAGCAGCAATTGATCAGATCGCCGCCCATGCATTCACAGCAGCAGTCGGCGCAGATCAGGCCGGAACACATATCGCAGGCCGAACAGCCGCCGGTGCGGCCGGTCGTACCCGGCTGGCGATATCCGTTAAAACCGCTGCGCTGGCGCTGCATCTGGTTTAAAGCCGCCTGGTATTCCGGGTTGGTGGGATTCATGCGGCAGGCGGTGGAAAAACAGGTGAAGGCGTCGTCAAACCAGCCCCGCCGGTAAAGCACGCTGCCATTGAGAAAATACCATTCCGCGTCCCGCTTATCCGGCGGCACGCCGTCCAGCAGCTCCTGGGCCTCCTCCAGCTTGCCGGTGGAGATCATGGTGCGGATATCGGAAAAATTGGAGGAGGTATAAGCCGAGTAGCCATTGCTGCCGGGTGCGCCCGCCGATTTATGCCGGCGCTCGGCCATGATCTGGTCGTATGCTTCGTTTATCTCCTTCATCTTATCCGACGCAAGGTCAGACAGCGGATTATCGGCATAATTGTCCGGATGATATTTGCGGGCCATCTCCCGGTAGGCATTTTTGATCTCAGCATCGCTGGCCGACCGGGAAACGCCTAGAATCGCATAAGGGTCATTCATGTGCATTTAACTCCTTTTGTACCGCCTTTTTTCCACTGAGAACCTGCTTTTGGCTGTCGGGCAGTCCCAGGTATAGGATATTCCCCAAAATCTCCTCATATCGCTGAATGGGAAGCAGTTCAAAGGCCTTGCAGGCCTCTGCAATACATACGTTGAGAATGGCCTTGGCCCGTTCTCTCGCCTGCCGGATAAAAGCAGTGTCCCCATCGGCTTGATGGGTTATACCCCGCCGGCCGGCCAAAAAGGGATTGTAACTGCCGGTTTGCAGATCATCCTCCAGATCGGCCGCCGCGTCCAACAGATAAATCCATTTCCCCACACAGTAGCCCAGGCGTTCCAACACCCGTCGCTGGATATCATCCCGCCCGCATAGGACGCATAGGGCGGCCAGCGCCTGAGCCGTCGGATCGGCCGCCTGGTCCAGGCTTTGACAGTCTGCCTGTTCCAGCGCCGCCTGATCCGCGATATACTTAGCGGTCAGCTCCTCCACGGCCGGATACAGCCTCCCGGCCTTTTTGCGGGCGTGGGAAAACAGGGGCAGGAGAAACCGATATCCTAACGACTTCCAAAAGCCGCCGTCCTGGATGTTGTCCCGAATCTTATAATAGAGCATGATCATAGCCGCCGCGGCCGCAAAGTCAACGCTCTCTCCCGTCTGTTTACAGTAGTTGCATTTCTTTAAGGGATTAAAGGCACAGCGCTTCCGCTCAAAGCCGGTGCAGCCTTCTTCAAAACTTAAATGCAACAGCGCCAAAAAGGTAAAATCATAACTCAAGGTCATGCGGGCAAAGGGTCCATAGGATCGGCCGAGCTGTCGGCAGAGCGTACAGTATACCGCTTTATACACCTCAAATTCCCGAACCCGCATTTCTGGCTTATAGGCCTTTACATATCCAAACACCGCTTCGCCATCCTCAAGCAGAATTTAGCAAAAGACATGAAGAAAGGCGGTTCCCGCCGCCTTTACTCCTCTGTCTGGATTCTATTGTACTCGAACCAATGAAGAAAAAAATGAATTATGTGTAAATTAATTTGCCGATTTCATAATTTTGGCCAGATATTTACCCGTATAAGAGGCCTTACAATGGATTACATCCTCCGGACGGCCGGAAAACACCAGCGTTCCGCCCCCGTCTCCCCCTTCGGGACCCAGGTCAATAATTGTGTCGGCCGTTTTAACCACGTCCAGGTTGTGCTCGATAACCACCACCGTGTTGCCGGCGTCCACTAACCTTTGCAGCACCTCGATCAACTTGTGCACGTCGGCGGTATGCAGGCCGGTGGTGGGCTCGTCCAGAATATAGATGGTGCGGCCGGTGGAGCGTTTGGACAGCTCGGTGGCCAGCTTGACCCGCTGGGCCTCGCCTCCCGACAGGGTGGTGGCCGGCTGGCCGATCTTCACATACCCCAGCCCCACCTCAAAAAGGGTGCGCAGCTTGCGATGGATCTTGGGTATGCTCTCAAAAAAGTACATACCCTCCTCCACCGTCATCTCCAAAACGTCGTAAATACTCTTGCCCTTATATTTGACCTCCAAAGTTTCCCGATTATACCGGCTGCCCTTGCAGACCTCGCAGGGCACGTAAATATCCGGCAGAAAGTGCATCTCGATGCGCACGATGCCATCCCCCTGGCAGGCCTCGCAGCGTCCGCCCTTGACATTGAAGGAGAATCGGCCGGCCGAATAGCCCCTGAGCTTGGCGTCCTTGGTGCCGGCGTACAGATCCCGGATATCGTTGAACACCCCCGTATAGGTGGCCGGGTTAGAGCGGGGGGTCCGCCCGATGGGGGACTGGTCGATATCGATGACCTTATCCAGATTCTCGATCCCCAGAATGTCCTTATGCCGGCCGGCGGTGGTCTTGGCCCCGTTGAGCTCGGCCGCCAGCCGCTTGTACAGGATCTCATTAATAAGGGAGGATTTGCCCGAACCGGACACGCCGGTGACGCAGACAAACTGCCCCAAAGGGATATCCACATCGATATTCTGTAAATTATTCTGGGCCGCGTCCTTGATGGTCAACTTTTTGCCGTTGCCCTCCCGGCGCTTTTCCGGCACCGGAATTTTGCGCCGGCCGGTGAGATAATCTCCCGTAACCGATCCCTTGCAGCTCTCAATCTCCTCCAGGGTTCCGGCGCAGACCACCTCTCCGCCGTGAATGCCCGCGCCGGGGCCAATATCTACGATATAATCCGCCGCCCGCATGGTGTCCTCGTCGTGCTCCACCACGATCAGGGTATTGCCCAGGTCCCGCAAATGACGCAGGGTGTCCAACAGCTTATCGTTGTCTCGCTGGTGCAGGCCGATGCTGGGCTCGTCCAGGATATACAGTACCCCCATCAGGGAGGAACCGATCTGGGTGGCCAACCGGATGCGCTGGCTCTCCCCGCCCGACAGGGTGCCGGCCGACCGGGAAAGGGTCAGATATTCCAGCCCTACGCTGGATAAAAACCGCAGCCGTTCCTTGATTTCCTTCACAATCAGGTCGGCGATCATGTGATCCCGCTGGGACAGCTCCAAATGCTCCATGAAATCCAGGGCCCGGGCAACCGAAAGGAGGGTAACCTGGTTGATATTCTTCTCCCCCACGGTTACGGCCAAGCTTTCCGGTTTCAGCCGGGCGCCGTGGCAGTCGGGACAATCCCGCTCGCTCATGACGGCCTCGATTTCGGCCTTGGCCCAATCGGAACCCGTCTCCTTATACCGCCGTTCCAGGTTGGGAATCACACCCTCGAAAGCCGCCTCATAGCTGCCGCCGCCCCAGGCCGTGTTGCGCTGGAGCTTTAGCTTCTGGTTTCCGGTGCCGTACAGCACCGCCTTTTTAGCCGCCTCGGGCAGGTCCTTAAAAGGGGTGCTTATATCAAAGCCGTACAGCTGGGCCAGCCCCTGGTAATACATAAGGGCGATGCTACCGTCGCTGCTGCCCCAGCCTGAGGCCTTCACCGCTCCGCCGTTCAAGGGCAGGCTCTCGTCAGGCACCACCAGCGCCGGATCCACCTTTAAAAACTTCCCCAGCCCCGTACAGGTAGGACAGGCCCCAAAGGGATTGTTAAAGGAAAACATCCGGGGCGCCAGCTCGGGGATACTCACCCCGTGATCCGGGCAGGCGTAGCTCTGGGAAAAGGTCAGCTCCTCCCCCCCGATCACATCGATAAGGGTCAGCCCGCCGGAAAGGCCCGACGCGGTCTCCAGGCTATCGGTCAGGCGGCTTTTCACATCCGGCTTGATGACCAGCCGGTCCACCACGATCTCGATATTGTGCTTTTTGTTTTTTTCCAGCTTGATGGTCTCGCTCAGATCATATAGGTTTCCGTCCACCCGCACCCGCACAAATCCGGATTTCCGAGCACGGTCAAATTCTTTAACATGCTCGCCCTTGCGCCCGCGCACCACCGGCGCCAGCACCTGTATCCTGCTGCCTTCGGGCAGCTCCATGATCTTGTCCACGATCTGATCCACCGTCTGCTGCCGAATCTCCCGGCCGCAGACCGGACAGTGGGGCACGCCTATGCGGGCAAAGAGCAGCCGGAGATAGTCGTAAATCTCGGTCACCGTCCCCACCGTGGACCGGGGATTCTTAGAGGTGGTCTTCTGATCGATGGAAATGGCCGGAGACAGGCCGTCGATGCTGTCCACATCCGGCTTCTCCATCTGCCCCAAAAACATGCGGGCGTAGGAGGAGAGGGACTCCACATATCGCCGCTGCCCCTCGGCGTATATGGTGTCAAAGGCCAGAGAGGACTTCCCCGAACCGGACAGGCCGGTGAACACCACCAGCTTGTCCCGGGGGATGGTCAGGTCCACGCCCTTGAGATTGTGCTCCCTGGCGCCCTTTATAACAATTTTATCCTGTGGCATAACGCTTCTCCTTTTCGGCAAAAGCAAACGGATTAAACGTTTGTTCGCATTATTCTGCAAACCAGTATACGACATTAAAATTTATAATGCAAGGGGCTATTTTTCCCTTTTTCTCTCCTCCAGAAGCAGGGTGGCAAAACCGGCGATCAGCCGCCGCTCCCGGGGCGTACACAGGGATATTTTATCCCCGATTTCGTGCAGCATATATTCTTCCGAATCCTGCACCGTCTCCATCAGCAGGTCATTGGGAGTCGCATCCAGCGCTTCGCAGAGCTTGACCACCGTTTCCAGACTGGGAATGGACCGGCCGTTTTCAATGTTAGAAATATAGTTGTTGGCCAGATTGGCCCGCTCGGCCAGCTTCTCCTGGGTAAGACCCCGCTCCCTCCGAATGCGGGCCAGCCGCCGCCCCAGCGCCTGATAATCGATTTTCATTTTGATCACCTCTTTGTTAGATTAAATGAAAACCGGTTTAGTCTTAATGAATTATAAGTGTATTTACACTTGACATTCATATAAATTGAGAGTAAAATAGCATACATCGAGGAGGTTCGAAACGTAGGCAGTAATTTAATAGGAGGATAAATATGCGGAATACAAAGAAAGGTTTTCGATACACTTTAGCGGTAACGGCGCTACTGTTGTCTTCTTTGATTATGAACGGATGCGGTATGCCCAATACAAGCTTTTATAATTTTGCCTCTGAAAATGTTGATTCCCCTGCGTCGGATAATGGCTTTTCTGAAGGACATGATACAAGCTTCTATAATTATGCCTCTGAAAATGTTGATGTTTCCGCAGGAGATATGTGCTTTTCCGAGGGACATATATATAGATTGTCCGGAGAAAGCGCATATTCCATACGCAATTCGAGAATCTTGGACTACGATGTGCAGACCGGTAACGAATCCCTTCTTTACACCGACCCACTTGCATCTAACAGCAATTGGAGAATCGAACCGTTGTACCTTTGTTATTACGACCAAGCGCTTTACTGGGCGCAGAGGGAGACCGAGAAGACGCTACTTGGCGATGGGCAAAGCACCTGTTATATATATAGATTGGATCTGGTTACAAAACAAAGAACAGCGCTTGCCAATGTTTCGTTTGACGCGGCTAACTTTGTGGTTCCACCTCTGTGGTTGTCAGGAGACTATATTTATTTTGTGGGACAAGACGTCACCAATATGAGCGGTACGGCAGCCATTTTTTCTTTGAATCTGAAAACAGAGGAACTGACCAACCTATGTCAATCGACCAGCCAATACAATATCGGGTCGATGACCGAGGGGAAGATTTACAGAATTGCCGATAATACCGTCTATTTTACCTTTGAAGATTTTATTGGGACGACGCGTCTATGCAGTATAGGGATAGACGGGAGCAATCCTGTTCAATACGGGGTTATTGAACAGGGGCAGCTCTCGTTTGCGGATTGCTTTGTCTTGGAAGAGCATGTGTATTTTGTTGAGCGGGACTGGAGCGGGGAAACCGATATCTATTATACATATCTATATGATCCTCAAACACAAAGCGCAGCAGAATCTGATATATCATTACCGTTGGAAAAGGCGACGCAGTATAATGGATATTTATATTGGTTTGCGGACAATAAAAGCAAGCATTATGCAGTTCCGATCTCCGATCCGTCTGCTGCGCCGCAATTGGTTATGGAAGCATCCAGCGGAGATTCTCTCAGTGTAGGCTTTAAGGATCAACCGGGATATGTAATGTATTTATCGGAGTCTCAGGTTTCAGAATTTACAGAATCCTCTACATCGGTAGCACTTACATTTCAGGACTTATTATCCATGCCATGCTATATTTATAAGCCAAAAGAGATGGAGAAGGCTATAGCTTTTAATACGATAAAAGAGGCATATCAATACACACTAACATAAATGGAATAGATTTTCATTTATACGAAAGCAGACGCGCCGCCGGATAAACCGGCAGCGCGTCTGTTGTATTGGCAAATAACCCTGCGGCAAAGGCGCCAAACCCGTATAGTTTCCCCGCGCGTCTACCGTACGTTTGGCGGCGGGCACTGCCCGCCGGCGTTTCTTGTCTCGCCTCGCTCCCCTCGCTGTTCCGGAAAAATTCCCTACGCTCCAGGGTTGGCCGCACGGCGTGCCGCCGTTCCGTCATCCCTTGCGCAACGGTCATTTTTCTGGGCTCGCGGGCTCGGCGCTTCCTGTCTCGCCTCGCTCGTGCTGCTGGCCTGAGAGAATACCTCTCCGCTCCGTGCGCGTCACGCGGCGTAATTGCCGCTACCAACGCGCCCTATGCTCCGGGGATTATCTCAGGCAACACGGCTCGGCGCTTCTATCCCTTCCGCAGCTTTTCGATCCGATCCCGCAGATAGGCCGCGTGCTCGAATTCCAGCATCTTGGCGGCCTGCTTCATCTCGGCGGTGAGCTGGCGGATGAGCTGCTCCCGCTCGGGTCGGCTCATGCGGCGGATTTCCTTGTCCTGGCTCCGATTTTTCTTCCCGCCGGATATTTCTATCACATCCCGCACGTCCTTGACAATGGTCTTGGGTACAATACCGTGGGCCTCGTTATAGGCCATCTGGATACCTCGACGGCGGTTGGTCTCTTGGATAGCCCGCTCCATAGAGGGCGTCACCGCGTCGGCGTACATGATAACCTGTCCGTCGGCGTTGCGGGCCGCCCGGCCGATGGTCTGGATGAGAGAGGTTTCCGACCGGAGGAAACCCTCCTTGTCGGCGTCCAGAATGGCTACCAGGGATACCTCTGGAATATCCAACCCTTCTCTAAGCAGGTTGATGCCCACCAGCACATCGAATTCCCCCAGCCGGAGGTCCCGGATGATCTCCATACGCTCCATGGTGTCCACATCGTGATGCATATACCGCACCTTTATATCCAGATTTTCCAGATAATCGGTGAGATCCTCGGCCATTTTCTTGGTCAGGGTGGTCACCAGCACCCGCTCCTTTCGGGCGGTGCGGGCGTTGATCTCGGATACCAGGTCGTCGATCTGCCCGTCGGTGGGCTTGACAATAACCTCCGGATCCAGCAGCCCCGTGGGCCGGATGACCTGCTCCACAATCTGGGCCGACTTCTCCCGCTCCAGAGGCCCGGGGGTGGCCGACACAAAAATGGCCTGGTTCACATGATCGTAGAATTCGTCAAAGTTCAGCGGCCGGTTGTCAAAAGCCGAGGGCAGCCGGAAGCCGTACTCCACCAGGGTCTCCTTCCGGGCTCGGTCGCCCCCATACATACCCCGCACCTGAGGCAGGGTCACGTGGGACTCGTCCACGAACAAAAGATAGTCCTTGGGGAAGTAGTCCAAAAGGGTAAAGGGAATGCTGCCCGCCGGCCGTCCGGCCAGCACCCGGGAATAGTTCTCGATCCCCTTGCACATGCCGATCTCCTGGAGCATCTCCATATCGTATTCGGTGCGCTGCCGGATGCGCTGGGCCTCGATGAGCTTGTCGTGCTCCTTAAAGTATTTGACCCGCTCCTCCATCTCGTTCTCAATATTATGGATTGCGTCGGCCATCTTGTCGGGCGGGACAATGTAGTGGGAGGCAGGATAAAAAGCGATGTGCATAAGCTCCCGCTTACGCTCGCCGGTTAAAGCGTTGATCTCGGAAATGCGCTCCACCTCGTCGCCAAAAAACTCAATACGAATGGCCGTCTCCCCCGCATAGGCCGGGAAAACTTCCACCACGTCTCCCCTGACCCGGAACTTGTTGCGGACAAAATTGACGTCATTGCGCTCATATTGCAGCTCCACCAGCTTTTTAAGCAGCGCGTCCCGCTCCCAGGTCATGCCCGGCCGCAGCGACAGGATCATGTTCCGGTAATCGATGGGGTTGCCTAGGGAGTAGATGCAGGATACGCTGGCCACAATGATCACATCCCGCCGTTCGGACAGGGCGGCCGTGGCCGAATGACGCAGCTTGTCGATCTCGTCGTTAATGGCCGAGTCCTTTTCAATATAAGTATCGGTGCCGGGAATATAGGCCTCCGGCTGATAATAGTCGTAATAGGAGACAAAGTATTCCACCGCATTGTGGGGGAAAAATTCCCGGAATTCCGAGCACAGTTGCGCCGCCAGCGTTTTATTGTGCGCTAGGACCAAAGTCGGTTTATTCACTTGGGCGATAACGTTGGCCATTGTAAACGTCTTGCCGGAACCTGTCACGCCCAGCAGCGTCTGCTCCTTATTCCCTTTTTTCACGCCTTCCACCAGCTTTGCGATTGCTTCCGGCTGATCTCCGGTAGGCTTATACGGCGCGACTAATTTAAAATAATCCTGATCGCTTTGATTGCTCATATGCACTATCCTCTATCCGCTACGGCCATAAACGGCCCCTATATTTGATTTTCCAACCCATTTATTGTATGCCAAATTGACAAAAGCTAAACAATGCCAGAAGTAAATCCGAACAAATGTTTATTCTATTTTACACTTCTCTGCCCTTCTTGTCAATGTTTCATTAGTATATCACAAGAATCCTATTCTTTTCAATCTTATCGCTTTACCGGCTGTGCGCCCCAAACACTCCATGGGGCGGCGCTACACGTGTGCGGGATCTTTCCTCCATCCGACCGGATACGTTATCTGCCTATAGGACCCGTGTAATGTTCCCACAAGGCCCAAAACCAGCGCCCACGCTTTTCCTTGACAATGGCCTATATTTCCAGTATCATAAAAAGGATTATAGAATAAGAAATCGGCTACCGGGGAACCGGAAGGCCGTTCATTAGGGAGAGAGAAAGCCATGAATAACAGTGAAAAGAGCATGGAAACCATTGTCGCCCTGGCCAAAAACCGAGGCTTTGTCTATCCGGGTTCGGAAATCTACGGCGGATTGTCCAACACCTGGGACTACGGCCCCTTGGGCGTAGAGTTCAAAAACAACGTCAAAAAGGCCTGGTGGAAGAAATTCGTACAGGAAAACCCCTATAATGTGGGGTTGGACAGCGCCATCCTTATGAATCCTCAGGTATGGGTGGCCTCTGGCCATGTGGGCGGCTTTTCCGACCCGCTCATGGACTGCAAGGCTGTCT
>DXVY01000149.1 GCA_019417145.1 Clostridiales bacterium | reverse complement strand
GCCCCAAGGCCTCCAGAATCGCCCTGCCCTCCTGATAGCTGTAGACCTCATACCCCAGGTCCTCCGCCAGCCTCTTTGGATCCACCGGCAGGGTTTTGATTCCCTTTTCCATTAAGAAACGCCATACAATGGTGTCCACGCAGCTCATTCTCCCCCTGATATGATCTGCCCCGCCAAAGGACCCCAGAAAGCGGAAAAGGGCGGCGCGCACCAAACGCGCCCAGCCATAGACGCTTACTTCTTGCCGCGATCGCCGCCTTCCGGCTCGCCCGCGCCCTTTCCACGCGCCCGCCGCCGGTTATACTCCGCTTCCCGGGCCGCCTCGTCGGCCTCCCGGTCGGCCTTGACCGCCCGCGCCTGGGCAAAGGCCTCATCCACCTGATCCTTTGGGACCGGCTGATCCACAAGTACGGATTTCCATCCGTCTCCCCCATAGGCGGCATAACCCGAATAAACCACGCCGTAAGATCCAGGAGCCGTCCCCATTCGCGCCCGGGTGGAATCCTCCAGCGTAAAATCCATGGGGACATGCGCCGCCGAAAGCAGGGCGCGCACCATACCGTTGACAGCCTGCCGCCCCTCCTCATCCAGCTTACGGTACAGGATCATAAACCGGACCTCCTGCTCGCTGAAGCCCAGCTCGTCCGGTGGACGCCGCAGCCCCAGCCATTCGTCGAAGCTTTCGCCAAAAAGCTTGCACAGCTTATATATGATGTCCAGTCCCGGCTCGGCGCGCCCCTTCTCATAATGAAGGTAACGCCCCGGCGTAATCCCGATCCTTTCGGCCACCTGATACTGGGTCAGTCCCTTTTTCTTCCTTGCCGCTACAATTCTGTTTGCGATATGACGCGATAGCTCACTCGACATTTACCTCACCTCTTACATCCAGTATAAAAGATCCCCGTACCATTTGCAAGAAAAAATCGTCAATATATGACGATTTACCTAATTATTTGACATATTGGCACTTGACCCGACAAGAATATTATGGTATCTTAGCCTTGTTCCATCATTTTTTTATATTTTTTCCTTTCTAAACACCGTTTTCTGATACATGCAATTGGTCTCCGACCGGCGAAGGGCGTTTTCCGGGATAAAGCGAGGAAAGAGTATTGGATTTTTCGCTTTTATATTTTTAAATAGCGCATGTTTATTCGGCGTTAAAAAAGGAATGCCGCCGGCACATATAATGCCGACGACAAAGAATGAATGTATTCCATGGCTAGTATAGCCTGCCCCATCCTCTTTGTCAAGCAAAGGCCTATGTTTTTTTGACAATTGGATAAATCGCCAAATCTGTCCATAAATTGTCATTTAAAACCGCCACAAGCGACGGGGCCCACCGCTGCCAGATACATGCGATCACGAAAAGCGTAGGACCGCATGTATTTTTTATGAAGGTCATCTATATCTTTTCGATAGTTCGCATCCAAAACCTGAAGGAGGCTGCCCATTATGTATTCCACCTACTCGCACTGCAAGCTTTGTCCCCTGTCCCACTGCGCCTGGTCCAGGGACGGCGTCTGTGTTCTTCGCTTCGGGGACTGGTGTCCCAACCGGGGACAACGGGAATCCGCCCGCCGGGCCCAGCAGTTGCAGGAGCTGATCCGACAGTATATCGAGTAAGGCCCCGCTAGGCCGAAAACCGGGGCCGCCCCAGGGCGGTCCCGGTTCCCACCTTCCTCTGGCATCAGGAATCAGGTATAGCTTTGCACGGTCCAGTTAACGGTATTCTGTGCGGAAATCAGGCCGATGCCGCCGGCGGATGTTAAGCCAAGGTAGAGCCCATAGGACGGCGCTTGGATTCGATAGACGCCGTCGCCCATGGCCGTGATATTCCAGCGAATGGCCGGACTTGTCGGCTGGGTATTAAAGGACAGATTTCCGTTTTCATAGGATAAATACAGGAAGGTCATGCCGGCGGGCGCAATGGTATAGCTTCCGTCCTCCTGCCGGGTCACCTGCCACTTGGCGTAGTCGCTCTCAGCGCCGCTGTCTGCGCCGGCCGAAACCGTTCCGCCCGACATGGTCAAATAGGTGTTGTCTACGCTCTTGAAATCGTAGACGCCGCTGATAAGATAGGTCACCTCATAAATATTCGCATGCCAAAGGGCGGCCGCCGAGGCGGAATCGGTAAAGGTCACGGCCGAGCCGCTGTAGCAAACATAGAGGTCCGGACGGCCCTTGGGGGAAATCAGCAGGCTGCCGTCGGCGCTCTGGCCGATCCTCCATTTTTGGGTGTCCGCGCCCGTATAGGCCTGCAGGTCGATGCGGCTTTGGGCGCTGTTGTAGGTCATATACTGCCCGCTCTGTTCGGTCAGGGAAAGGGTATAATAGCCGTCGTCCGCAAACTGTAGCGACCATCCTTCCTCACTGTCGCCCACAACTACCAGGCCGTTTCCATTGCTGGCCAGCGTCTGGTCCGAGGAGGACGAAAAGGCGTTGAAGGAATAGTTGCCGTCGTTTAGCGGTCGGAGATTCTGCCGCTTTTCTATGTCCCATTTACGGAGCGTACTGCTCATGACCACATTATTGGCGTTTTGCATATAGAGGTAGGAATTGTTCATCTTGGTCTGCACGGTATACCGCCCATCATCGGTCTCATGAATGACCCATCGCTGGGTGCTGGATCCGGTGGACGGGGCAATACAGACCGGTTCTTCCGACGCGGCGTAGGTCAATAGGCCGGCCGTGGGATTGTAGGCGGGTTCCACCGCATAGCTGCCGTCCATCTGATAGGTAAGCTTCCAGCCGGCAAGATAGTTTTCCCCGCCCGAGGCCGCGCCGCCCTTGACCGCCGTCCCGTCGGCGGTCAGATACAGGTTCGACTGGGAGAACTGGTAGACGCCGTCGGCCAGCGGCCGGTGCTCGGTCAGGCTGCGCACGGTCCACTTGTATCCGCTGACAAATTCACCGGCGCAATTCAGCTTACAGGGCAAGGAGGTACCTTGATAATAGTTCCAGCTAACGCCGGGATTGCTCTTGGGGAAGAAATTATAGCCCGATTCATACCGGATCTGCCAGAGCTGATCCGCGCTGCCGTTATAGGGCTGCAGCTCTACGCCCCCGCTGGTATAGGTCATATACAGCTCGTTTACAGGGTTGTAGGAGGGGCTGATGGTATAATACCCATCTTGCGTGTATGTAAGCCGCCATCTGCAATTGGAATTGGTGTTGCTTCCGCCGTTGCCGCCGCCCTCCAGCATTACGTCGGTATCCGGCTTGGCATAGTCGATGTCGCCGGCGGTAACATAAATATTCAACTGGTGCTTAAAATCATAAATACCGTTGGGCAGCAGGTAATCCACCGCCCAGCTACCGCTGGAGCCGGCCCGGGAACTGGCAATGCTGTACAGCTCCACCGTATCCCCCTCATCCGCCACGCTGTCCGATGCGACCAGGGTCTTTAGAAGATCGCTTTTCGGGGCGATATAGAATGCATTATTGGTCTTATACAGCATCCAACGCTGGTTGTCCGCGCCGGTGCTGTTTTGGAAAACCGCTTTCCCGGTGGATGGGTTATAGGTTAGATTCATGCCTTTAGATACGATTGTGTAGTATCCGTCGCTGTTGTATGTAAAATTCAAAAGGCCGTCCATGGAAAACGCGTCCACTATTTTCGCGGCCGTGCTGCTTTCGTAGCCCAGACAAACATAATCGTCGTACGAATTGGCCTTATAATAATTGATCAGCCGGTGGGATCCGTTGGCAACCGTCTGCGGCTGAACCAGCGCCTCCAAAATCCAGTAGGACGACGAAGCGCTCTGACTGCCGTGTACGATGGACGTGCCGGCCGATACGCCGCTGTTTTCGGTTACCAGCGCCACATCGCCTCCCTTGGGGATCAATTGGGCTCTGCCATAACTGTTTTGTTCAATCTTCCAGCGAATGCTACTCATACTATAGCTTTCCCCGCTCCAGGTCGTTGTGATCTTGTTTTGACTGCTCGTATACACCGACTGGAGGCTGTTTGTCACCGAGGATGCTTTGGAAATGGTATAGCACCCGTCGTCCTCATGATAGACCAGGATATAATTCTGATCTTCCGCATTGGTGTAGGGCTGTATGCCCCGGTCCAGACTGAAATACAGGTTGCTGTCCATATGCCGGATACGGTACAGCCCATCCGCATAGGCGTGGGTGCCGCCGGACGACAGCGCCTCCGCCGCCTCGACAGCCGGCATGGCCATGCCGGTCAGCAAGAGCAGACACATAACCAAAGCAAACCATTTCTTTTTCTTTCCTTTCAACCTCCCACATAAATGTTTTTGTGACTCTATTTCACGCCACGTGTTTAGTATAACACAATTGAGAATATTTTCAACTAACACCGGCACGATTTAGTGCAATAGACAGAGTTTTATGGGAATAACTGTCACAATTCAACCAAGAATTCATCTGATTACATGAATAAGTGCCCCGTAAATTTACACCGTTCTCTGGAAGGGGGCGCATAGATAACCCGATCTCTTCAACACACAGCGCCGGGCTCCCAGGCGTCTTTCCAAACGCCAAAAAAGGGCGGCCGGCGATTCCCTCTCCGGCCGCGAGAAAAACAGACCCCAGGTCGGTCGCCTGCCCGCCCCATCCGGCCAAAGGCTACGCTATGGCCGCCGGTGCAAAATCCACAATAAGGCGTTACATCACCTGCATATTGCCCAAACGGGACACAAGCGCGCGCATTTGCTCCTTGGACCGCACCTGCCGCGCCTGGGCGGCAATGTCCTCCTGGCGGGCCCTGTCCAATCGGGCAAAGCGCTCCATGGCGTCCGGGTTTTCGGCCAGAGCCATTAAAAATCCGGTGGGAAGCTCCTGCATATTGATCACCTCGCCATTAGCTTTCCCAACCGTCCATGGGATTATGAGCGGCGACGGCTTTCGGGTGCGGCCGCACGCCTCGCCTGCCGGCCCATCCTTTCCCCATCCCGCCGCACCGCAAACAAACCGCCCTTTTCCCCGGAAAACGGCGGCCGGGAAGGATCCGTCAAACCGGAAACCGACCCAAGGGCGAACCGCAGACAAACCGCTGCCAAACCGCCACCGAACCGCTGCCGAACC
>DXVY01000148.1 GCA_019417145.1 Clostridiales bacterium | reverse complement strand
ACAGGCCCCTTAGCCGATCAATTCGATAAGATTACAGAAGACAGTTTATTGGGAGAGGAAACCTTTGAAAAGGCCGAATCCACCCTGCAAAAGACTGCGGTGGGGCTGGCGCTGGAGAAGGCGGGCGCTACAGCGGCCGATGTCCAATATGTTTTTGCCGGCGACCTTCTCAATCAGTGCATTGGCAGCTCCTTTGGCCTGAGAGATCTAAATATCCCCTTTATCGGCCTGTACGGGGCCTGCTCCACCATGGCTCTCTCTCTTGCCATGGCGTCCATCTTTGTAGACAGCGGCGCGGCGTCATTAAGCGCCGCCGTCACCTCTTCCCATTTTTGCGCCGCCGAGCGGCAGTTCCGATTCCCCCTGGAATACGGAGGGCAGCGGCCTCCTACCGCCCAGTGGACGGTGACCGGCGCCGGTGCCGCCGTCATCGCGGCCCAGGGCGGCGGCCCTTTCATCCAGTCGGTGACCATTGGAAAGATGGTGGATCTGGGGGTCAAGGACGCCAATAATATGGGCGCGGCCATGGCTCCCGCGGCAGCCCAGACCATCCAGGATTTCTTCAGCGATACCGGTACCTCCCCGGCCGATTACGACCTGATCCTGACCGGCGACCTGGGCGTGGTGGGATCCCGGCTTTTGATCGAGCTGCTGCAAAAGGACAATATCGATATAAGCGGCGTGCATAATGATTGCGGTCTGCTGATTTTTGACCGGGAGACCCAGGATGTGCATGCCGGCGGTTCGGGCTGCGGCTGTGCGGGTAGCGTGCTGTGCTCCTATGTATGCAATCAGCTGCGGGCGGGACAGCTAAAAAATATTTTATTTTGTGCTACCGGCGCGTTGATGTCCACTACCTCCAGCCAGCAGGGCGAGAGCATCCCGAGCGTTGCCCATCTAGTTCAGATTATGGCGCAGTAAAATAGACTTGATAAAGCTTTTACTGTCGAAAATAGCAGCCCGCTGTGTCTATAAGCAGATGCGGCGGGCCTTTCAAAAGCGTTTGCCGCAATCTCCTTCCTTGCATTGCACGGGCCGGCCATATACAACAGCGGGCCCAAGAAGCGGTGTGAGATAAAATTGCGTATGCCCTCCGGCTCCCATACATGTGAGAACGCAAATGCGGCGCGCGGCATTTGACAAAAACCAAATGCGCATCAGCTATGGGCAGGGAGTCAAGTGGTATGAGGTACAGTCGCCCCGCCGTACCTACGAAGATACGGCGGTACGGGCAGGATGCCGTGCCCGACCTGTGGCGGAGAGGGCGGGACCTGATGCGCTGGGTGAACCCAAGCCGGCGACGCTAGTACGCGCCGCCGGCTTTTTGCTGCCTGCAAGGCTATGAAAGGGCTGGTAAGCCTGGGGCGCCTGTGGTAAAATAAATAACGGATTCTAGTTTCCGGGAGGAACGGATATGGCCGAACGCATATGTATTGTGGACGATGAACCCAGCATCCGCCGGTTGGTGTCGGTGGCCCTGCGGGATGAGGGCTATCAGACCGAGGAGTATTCCGAAGGGGAAACCCTTCTGGCCGCCCTGCGGCACGGTCTGCCCGACCTGATTGTGTTGGATTGGATGATGCCGGGACTGGACGGCTTGGAGGTCTGTCGACGGCTTCGACAGGATCCCGCCACCCGGCCGGTGCCGGTCTTGATGCTGACCGCCCGAGGAGATGAAAACGACCGGATCGCCGGGCTGACGGTGGGGGCCGACGATTACCTGTCCAAGCCCTTTTCTTTAAAGGAGATGGCCGCGCGGGTGAAGGCGCTGATCCGCCGGAAGGAATATATGGCGGGCGGCTCTCCCGTCCTGCGGGCGGGGGGATTGTCCGTGGATACCAGCGCCCGGCAGGTGACGCTGGATGGACGGACAGTGGAGTTGACCGCCAGAGAGTTTGATCTCTTGACCGTCCTCATGCGCAACCAGGGTCAGGTACTGACAAGGGAACAGCTGCTGGATGAAATATGGGGCGTGGGTTACGGGGGAGAAGCTCGTACTGTGGACGTACATATACGTTACCTGCGGCAGAAGCTGGAACGGGAGGGTGAGCCATCCAGGTATATCCATACCCTACGGGGCGTAGGATATCGGTTTTCCTCGCCGCAGGCAGAAAAAAAGGAGTAAGCCGTCATGGCCAAGGAAAGTGGTTGCATGAAAATAACGGCTGCCGTGGGCCTGCTTTTGGGAACGGCCGCGGCCGGCTTGTGGGCCTATGGCCTGTGGGATCCCCACGCGCCGGACGCTGTCTGGGCGGCTGGAGGCGTATTGGCCGGGCTGATGGTCGCTGCGTTTACCGCCTGGTTCCTTTGCCGCCGGACACGGGAGCGGATTCGTTTCCTGACCGACGCGGCCCGGGCCGTATCCCAGGGAGAATATACCCGTGGCGCTGCGTCCCTGACCGGGGAATGGGAGCCCTTGTCCCAAGCGGTCAACGCACTGGGTGAGAGCCTACAAAAGGCACGGGAGGATTTCAAGCGGCAGCGCGCGCATATGAAGGGCGTGCTGGAGGGGATGGACGACGGTGTGGTGGCCGTGGATGAAATGGGACGGATTCTTTTGTGCAACGACCGCGCCGCCCAGCTGTTGGGCAAGGAGAAGCTGGAGGCGGGCCAGCTTCTGGACGGCGGGGCCGCCTGCGTCTATTTGCGGGAGCATCTGCAGAACTGTATAGACGAGGGACAAAAGCGGCGGGAGACCTTTGCACAGGAAGCGCCGGAGGAGCAGGTGCTGGATATCTATTTTGCCCCTATCCGCCGGGCGGCGGGGGCGCTGGCCGTCATGGCCGACGTGACCAAAATACGCAAGCTGGAGTCCCTGCGCAGCCAGTTTGTGGCCAATGTAACCCATGAACTGAAAACACCCCTTACCTCAATTATGGGGTATATAGAATTGCTCAAAAGCGGCCGACGAGACGAGGAGGTCCGGACCTATTTTTATGAAATCATGCAGATCGAGGCCGAGCGGCTCCAAAACCTGATAGACGATCTTTTGCAGCTCAGTGAGATTGAAAACAACCGGGACGTAAATATGCAGGTCTGTAGCGCACGGGACATTCTGGAGAATACCATTCATTCCCTGGAGCATATCGCCGCTAAGCAGGAGGTGTCTTTGAGCCTGGAGGCGGGGGAGCCCCTGCTCATAACCGCCAATCCCCGGCGGCTGCGTCAGCTCTTTACCAATCTGGTGGACAACGCCATCAAATACAACCGGCGGGGCGGAACCGTGGCGGTCACGGCGGCGTCCGCAGAAGGAATCATGACCGTAAGAATCGCCGACACGGGCATTGGTATCGAGGAAAAGCATTTTGAGCGGTTGTTCGAGCGGTTTTACCGGGTGGACAAAAGCCGCTCCAGGGAAATGGGGGGAACCGGGTTGGGGCTCTCCATCGTCAAGCATATCGTGCAGCTTTACGACGGAGAAATCCAGGTGGAAAGCAGGATGGGGGAAGGATCGGTTTTTACCGTCCGTCTGCCCCTGCAGCCCAAGTGAGGGCCTTTGATAGAAATAGCGGTCCTGCCCTTTTCCGGCAGGGGGCTTTGTGGTACAATAGAAAAAAGAAAATTTTGACGGCCCGTCTATTATACAAAACGCAGAAGCGGGCCGCCCCATGGGGGCGTACATATGGACAAGCAGTATGATGTCATCGTGGTAGGAGGCGGCGTGGCCGGTCTGTATGCCGCTTTGCAGCTAGACCAGGGCTGCCGGGTGTTGGTGGCATGTAAACGGGAGCTTTCGCTTTGCAACAGCTCTTTGGCCCAGGGCGGCGTGGCCGCCGTGCTGGATACGGTACAGGATAGCTTTGAAAATCATTTCAGGGACACCATGATAGCCGGCGGGCAGGCCAATCGCCCGGAGGCCGTGCGGGTGCTGGTGGAGGAAGGGCCGGACGATGTGCGGCGCATTGTGGAGTGGGGCGCAGATTTTGACCGGGAGCCAGACGGAGAACTACAAAAGACGCTGGAGGGCGGACATGGCCAGCGCCGCATCGTCCATCACAAGGACTCCACCGGCGCCGAAATCATGCGGGTGCTGACGGAGAAGGTGCGGCGGCGGACCAATATCCAGGTGGCCGAGAATACACAGCTTTGTTTTTTGGATGAAATGGCAGGGGGGCTCTGCGGCACCTTTTTGCAGGCCGGCGCCTATTTTCGGGCCGCCGCCCCTTACATGATCCTGGCCACCGGCGGCATCGGGCGGGTGTATCAATACACCACCAATTCGGCCATTGCCACGGGGGACGGCATTGCCCTGGCCTATGACCTGGGGGCCAAGATCGAAAACCTGCATTACGTCCAGTTCCACCCCACCGCCTTTGCCGCCGTGCCCGGGAGAGAGCGCTTCCTGATCAGCGAGGCCGTGCGGGGGGAGGGGGCTTACCTTCTCAACGGGGACGGCCGGCGATTTATGGACCGATATGACCAGCGGCTGGAGCTGGCGCCCCGGGATGTGGTGTCCCGCTCCATTATGCTGGAATCCCGGCGGATGGGTAACGAGAACTTTTACCTGGATATAACCCGCAAGGATCCGGCCTTTATACGCGATCGATTTCCCATGATCTATGAGAAATGCCTGGAGGAGGGTGTGGATATCACCAAGGATTGGATCCCTGTGTTCCCCTGCCAGCATTATCTCATGGGCGGCATCGATGTGGACCTGCGGGGGCGCACCCGCGTCGGCCGGCTGTACGCCGCAGGAGAGTGCTCTCATACCGGCGTCCACGGAAAAAACCGGTTGGCGTCCAATTCCCTGCTGGAGGCGCTGGTGTTCGGCCGCCGGGCGGCGCAGGACATCAATGCCCGAAGGGATCGGGAGGCCCTGGGCGCCTTTCCCGCGCCCCATGCATTGAACGGGGCGCCCTTGCCGGCCGGTATCCGCACCGCCGTACGTCAAATTATGCAGCGCGCTTACTTTGTTATACCCGATTATGACGCTGCTGAGCAGGGGCTGGACCAGGTGGAGACCTATCGCAAGCGGTTGTATCGCAGCACATTTGCCGTTACCCCGGATTTTGTGGAGGCCAAGAGCCTGTGCCGCGTGGCGGGAATCATTTTGGAGGAGGTTGTGCACAGATGATG
>DXVY01000147.1 GCA_019417145.1 Clostridiales bacterium | reverse complement strand
CACCAGGACCTGTCCCGACGCGTCAGGCGGGGAAAGAACGGTGGCTTCCTTGTTAATGTCGGCAATCAGCACCTGGTCCCCCGCCTTCAGGGGCCGGGGCAGCTTGTAGCCGCCGGATATACGCTTATCCACCGGATCGGCCCGGTTTTCCATTGCGTTCAAGCCCGACTTGGCCGCCGCTCTGGCCCGGCGGGCCAGAGCCCCCGCGTCATTTGATTTATTGGCCGCCTTGCGCAGCTCTTCCAGCTCGCTTATCAGCCGGTTGGACTCGGCCCTGGCGCCGTCGATGATCCGGCGCGCCTCCTGCCGGGCCGCGTTCATGATCTTGTCCCGTTCCCGGTTGAGCGCCTCCAGCCGCTGCCCGGCGTCCTTTTTGCTGGCCGCCAGCTCGGCGCGAATGCGGGCGGCTTCGGCCCGTTCGGACTCGGCGGCCTGCCGGGCCTTATCCAGGGATTCCACCACGCTTTCAAATCGCAGGTTTTCGTCCGATATGAGCGCCTTGGCCCTTTCCACCACTTCCTCCTCCAAACCAAGCCTCTGGGAAATGGCAAAAGCGTTGGAACGGCCGGGCACGCCGATCAGCAGCCGATAGGTAGGCCGCAGGGTGGCCACGTCGAACTCGCAGCAGGCGTTCTCCACCCCATCGGTATCCAGGGCGTAGGATTTGAGCTCGGCATAGTGGGTGGTGGCCGCTATAGCCGCCCCCTGCTCTCGCAGCCGCATGAGGATGGACATGGCCAAGGCCGCGCCCTCGACGGGATCGGTGCCGGCTCCCAACTCGTCCAGCAGCACCAGGCTGCCCTTTCCGGCCTGCTGCATAATGGAAATGATATTTTTCATGTGGGAGGAGAAGGTGGACAGAGACTGTTCGATGCTCTGCTCGTCCCCGATGTCGGCCAGCACCCGGTCAAATAGGGCGATCTTGCTGCCGTCGTCTACCGGGATCATCAGCCCGCACATGGTCATGAGGGTCAGCAGCCCCAGGGTCTTGAGGGTCACGGTCTTGCCGCCGGTATTAGGGCCGGTAATGACCAGGGTATCGTATTCCTCTCCAAGAGAAACCGTGATGGGCACAACCCTTTTGGGGTCCAGCAACGGATGCCGCGCCCGCTTCAAATAAATCTGCCCCTGCTGGTTGAGGGCGGGAACCGACGCTTTCATGTTGTAGGCGAGACGCGCTTTGGCAAAAATCAAATTGAGTTCCACCGCCGCCCCGTAGGAATCCCTGACCGTCTCGGCAAATGTGCCCGCCTCGGCCGACAGCTCGGCCAAAATCCGGTCGATTTCCTCCTGCTCCTTGGCCTCCAAAACCTTCAGTTCGTTATTGGCCTCTACCACCGGCATGGGCTCGATAAAAAGGGTGGCGCCGGAGGCGGAGGTATCGTGGACCAGGCCGGGCACCTCGCTTCGATGCTCGGCCTTGACCGGCACCACGAACCGTCCGTCCCGGATGGTCACCAGGGCGTCCTGTAAGTATTTTTGATAGCTGGAAGATTTGATCATTTTGTCCAGCCGATCCCGGACGCTGAGAGCAGCCGCCCGCTTTTTCCGCCGGATATCGGCCAGGGCCGGGGACGCGTGATCATCCATCTCCTCCTCCGAGCGGATACAGGAGAATATTTTATCCTCAAAATACCTGTTAGGGCTCAATATTTCAAAATAGCGATCCAGAGCGGATGGCGTCTCGCCGTCCGAACGCGCCCGCCATTCGGCCAGAGAGCGTATGACCCGCAGCAGCTCGCCGATATGCAGCAGTTCCCCCATAGACAACGCGCCGCCCATCTCGGCTCTGGTCAGGGCGCTGTTCATATTCTGTGCCTGACCAAAGGAAGGCGCGCCATAGCGGGCCATAAACATGTGAGCGTCGGCCGTCTCCTGCAAAAGGGTTTCCACATCCTCCCGGATAGAGCAGGGCTTCAGCTCCAGGGCCTTCTGGGCCGCGTCGGCCATGGTGGCCTCCTCCGCCAGGCTGGCCAGAACCTTGTCCATCTCCAGCACCCGCATATTGCGTTCCTGTGTTTTGGTATCCATCATTGGCAATATCTCCATTTCTGTGGGAACAGCCCGGGAAAGGCCCCGGCCGGGGCCGGCTTGCTTACGCCAGGCTGTGATAAAAATCCAGGGTGGTAAAACGCCGGTCGGTCTGGGTTAGCAGATACCGTTCGGTAACGGCGTTGAGAGCCTTCAGCCCGTTCTCGGGCAGGGCAAAAGAAAAAAGCTTGTCAAACGACGCGTAGGCTATATGGCGCAGGCCGGCCAGCACCCCCCGGGAGAGGGGCAGCAGCCCGGATATGGCCCGTGCCCCGCCCCGGCAGTCCTGGCAGTACAGCCCGCCGTCCACCGGATCCAGATACATGCGTTCCCCCTCAAACGCGCCGCAGCCGCCGCAGGCCAGCAGATCGGGCATATAACCGGCTAAACAGAGCATCCGCAGCTCCACCACAGATTTGATCAGCAAAGCGTCCCGTCCGCCGGTGGAAAGATAATGCAGGGCGTTTAACACCAGGCGCAAAAAATCCTCAGCCTCCCCGCCCTCGGGCGCGAGGCAGAGGCTGAGCTCACAGAAGTACTGGGCCAGGGAAAGCCTTTCGATATCGCCCCGCAGGGGAAAAAAGACCTGAATAGCCGAGGCCTCGTCAATCTTGTATGTATCCTTGCCCCGGAAAAAGGTAAGATTGGAATAGCAAAGCAGACCGGTGGAGGAGGCATTGCGGTTTTTCAGCCGCCTCGCTCCGGGGGCAAAGGCCGTGATCAAGCCTTTATGCCGGGTGAGCGCCACCACCAGCCGGTCGTTTTCGCCTACGTTTTTTTCTTTAACGATCAGTCCGTCGGTCGACAGACGCATAGGCATTCCTCCGCCCTTTTTCGGCCGCATATCCGCGGTATGCCAGATAACTGGAAATGGAACCGGTGCGCCAAAAGCTCTCCCAGGCGGCCTGCCGCGCCTTTTCGGACCGGGCGCCCGGCTGAACGGGATCCTTCATACATCGCGCCTCCCAAAAAAAAAGGGTACAATCAGTTTTGCCTTGACAGGCGCGACCTATCCGCGGTAAATTCCCCCATCCATCGGCGCGACCTCCCCAAACGACCGCGCCGCCCAGACTTTCAGCCGCCGGTCGGTCCGCAAACAGTCTTATTTTACCAAAAAACACCCGCCCGGCAAAGCCGTTATGAAACGACCGACACGGGCGTTTCCCCCAACCGGTTATGCAATTTTTCTGGAATGGCGGCCATGGCGAGGAAGGTAAATTTTCCCGCCCGTCGGGCATATCCGCCGGCGCATACCCCCGCGGCCCAAAAGCGACGCCGTACGGCCCGGGCCGCCGGGGAAAACCGCATGCGCCCGCTTTCAAGCAGACGGTCTGGACCGCGTTACAGGCCTAATCCAGCCCGAAACCGTGGATCAGTCCGGGGCGGTTGCGCCAGTCCTCCTTGACCTTGACCCAGAGCTGCAAATTGACCCTGCAGCCGAAAAAGCGCTCGATATCCTGCCGGGCCAACATGCCTACCCTTTTCAGCATTGCGCCCTTTTTGCCGATGATAATGCCCTTGTGGCTTTCCCGTTCACAATAAATAACGGCCTCAATCTCCAGGATAGGCCGGCCGTCGGCGCCGTCCCGCTCGAAAAACCGCTCCAACCCCACGGCGATCCCGTGGGGCACCTCCTTGTCCAGGGAACGCAGCAGCTTTTCCCGGATGATCTCAGCCACCATAACCCGGTCGGGCTGGTCGGTTACGTCCCCTTCTGCAAAATAGTGCGGCCCGGGCCGGGCAAGGGACAGCAGCTCCCCCTCCAGCTCGGCCACCCCGTCGCCGGATGCGGCCGACAGGGGCACCACCGCCCGGAAATCATGAACGGCCGTGTAGGCCTGGATCATGGGCAGAAGGGCCTCCTTGTCTTCCAGCAGGTCAATCTTGTTGATGGCCAGAAGCGCGTCCAGTTTTCGTTTTTTCACGGTCTCCAGCAGTTCCAGCTCGGCCGGGGGCAGATGCTCCGGATCAAAGCGGAACTTAGGCGCCGCCTCCACAACCAGGACGCAGCCCTCCACGTCGGAAAGGCCCTCGCCCACCGCCTTCATCATATTTTCGCCCAGCCGGTTGCGGGGCCTGTGAAAGCCGGGGGTGTCGATAAAAACAAGCTGGTCCCGGCCCCGGGTCAGCACGCCCATAATACGGGTACGGGTGGTCTGGGGCTTGTCCGACACAATGGCCACCTTCTGCCCCAGCATTCGATTGAGCAGGGAGGACTTGCCCACGTTGGGCCGCCCCACCAGCGCGATGAAGGCCGAGCGCTCTTCTCCGCCCGACCGGATGCTTTTCTTCTCTTCGGTAGGTTTCGCCATATGCAATATTTCCTTTTCTCCCAACGGATCACCCCGCCGCCGGCCGGGTGGCGGTCGCGACGGCGGCGCCGATTCCGTTTGTGTTTTTATTGGGAGGCGGCCCTCACTCGGCCCGCCGTCCCCGGCAGATAAAGACCAGCAGCAGGGGGAGCAAAAGCAGCAGCAGCGCCGGATACCATAGATGGGTTCCACAATAGGCCCCTATGCGCGCAAGCCCCCCGCCGCCAAAAAGCAACAGACACCCCACGACGGCCGACACGGCGGCGCAGACCAGCACGGCGCCCGCCGCCGCGTCCTTGACAAAACGGATGGTCTCGCATTGGCGAGGCTCCACCTTATCGCACAGGGCCTCTAGCGCCGTATTGCATACCTCCGCCGCCAGCGTTAGGCCGATGCACAGAAGGATCACAGCCCACTGGATGGCGCTTGTAAGCGCCGGTAGGGACAAAAGCAGCGCATAGGCCGCCGCCGACAGCTCGACCCGGATATTCACCCCCCGGCCAAGACAGCCGGCCAGGCCGCGCAGGGCGCATACAAAGCCATATAAAAACCGCTTCATTCGGCTTCCGCCTTTCCCCGGCCGCAGCCTAGTCCTCCATGTAATAGCTTCCGTTGCGAGGCAGGCCGAGCTGCACCAAGACATGCTCCTCCTTCTCCCGCATCTTGACCGCCTCGATGCCACCGTTCACATGGTCGTAGCCCAATAGATGGAGCATGGAGTGGACGGTGAGAAAGGCCATCTCCCGCTGGAAGGAATCTGTCTCTTATACACATCTCCGAG
>DXVY01000146.1 GCA_019417145.1 Clostridiales bacterium | reverse complement strand
ACCAACGCGCCCTACGCTCCGGGGATTATTCCAGGCTCGCGGGCTCGGCGCTTCGGGTTTGTTATTTTTTTAACAACCTCATTATAGCAAAGGCTGGCCCACGGGTCAAGGCACAAGGAATTACAACATTCGTCCTTTTCTACATGGTTTTGTAGGCAAAACACACAAGAGCAGCGGTTCAATTTTGCCAAATCCGATATCCGGACGCCGGAACAGGACAAAAGGGGCAAAGCCGCCCGCCCCCGCGCCGGCAGGGCCAAGGGCCGGTCTCGTCGGGGACGGCTATATATTTTTAGTTTATACCCCCGACGCGCCTATGTCAAACCTTAAATACAGGATTCCCATGCATATTTTGGAATTTTTTTGTAATCCGGGGCGGCGGTCCGGCCGTTTACCCGCCCGGGCCGCCCTTTGGTCGGTTGAAACGGGCAAAACCATTGTGTTATAATAGAAAAACAGCAAGGGGTCGACTGGAGATTGCATAAACAAGCGCCCATAAGGACGACAAGGAGAGGCGGGAATTCTATGACCGAGCTTGAAAAGATGTACAACGGTATGATTTTCGATTCCCACGATGAGGAACTTGGCAAAGAGCTGAAAAGGAGCCGTCGCCTGTGCGACCAATATAATGCGCTGGGCGTGGACGATTATGAAAAGCAGCAGGCCCTGCTCAAGGAGCTTTTCGGAACGGATGCCTTCGGCGACTACCGCACCATGGAAAGGCCCATTTATATCGACAACGGCAGAGATATAAAAATCGGCAAAAATTTCTATTCCAACATCCATTTCCATTTCAGCGGCGGAAACAGGGTGGAGATCGGCGACAACGTAATGATCGGCCCGTATTGCACCCTGGCCACCGGTCTGCATTCCCTCATTGCCGAGGAACGCAGGATCAAGACCGACCCTGCCGGCGCAAAGCACAGCTATGAATACGGCAAACCCATCAAAATCGGCAACGACGTATGGATCGCTTCCCATGTCACCATCTGCGGCGGCGTCACCATCGGCGACCGAAGCGTGATCGGAGCGGGCAGCGTCGTCACAAAGGATATCCCGCCGGGGGTGGTCGCCTATGGCAACCCCTGTACCGTACAGAGGGAAATCACCCCAGCCGACAGCATCTTGCAAAGGGCAAAAAAATAATCGCCGAAAGGAGTAGGGACATGACCAGCAAAGAGCGAAGAGAAAAGGAAATGTTGTTTATCGCCGACCAGGCCGATTGGGTGGAAATGAAAAGGGCCAGACGGCTTACCCAGGAACTGAACACGGCCGACAGATGGGATTTCGACGGGATTCGCGCCATCGTCAACCGGCTTTTCGGGAAATCCGACGCCACAACCTTTCTCAATCCCCCCTTCTATTGCGATTACGGGTTCAATATCGAGGTGGGCAAAAATTGCTTTATCAATTTCAACTGCACCATTCTCGACAATGTGAAGGTAAAGCTGGGGGATAACTGTATGCTCGGCCCCCACGTATCCATTTACACCGCAGGGCATACCCTGCACCCCGGCGCACGGAGCCTGGGATACGAATACGGCATCGCCGTCACGGTGGGGGATAACGTATGGATCGGCGGGCATACCGTGGTCTGCCCCGGCGTTCATATCGGCAATAATGTAGTGATCGGGGCGGGAAGCGTGGTCACGAAGGACATCCCCGACTGGTCTTTTGCGGCCGGGAATCCCTGTAAGGTCATTCGCGAGATAACCGAAGAGGACAAAAAGTATTATTTTAAGAAAAGAGAAATCGACGAGGAAACGGCGCAGGCCTTGTGGGCCGAATCAAACTGAGCGGGCCCGCCGTCCACTCGCAAAAGCAAGCAGACCCCCAGGCGCCATACATGCGCCGGACACTACAAAGGCAGACATTACAAAGCCGTTGCACAACGCGTCATTGTAAAGCGGGAGCAAAGCCCGCCGCTTTTTGACCCTTTGTGCAACGGCTATTTGTTTATTCCACGATCTGGGCCAGGTCGGCAAATTCCCGGCAAAAGGCGCGGAAATTCCGCTGCCCCACCGAATGGTCCAGCACGGCAAAGACAATTTCCTTGAAGAAGGCCCCGAAGCCCTCCTCGAACAGCGCCCGGCGGAAATAGCCGGCCACCCGCCCGGCGTCGTGGCCGAATACGCCGCAGCCCCAGGCGCCCAGCACCAGGGAACGGCAGTCCTCCTCCACCGCCTTCATGAGAAAATTCTGCAACCGCCGGTACATGACCCGGTCGATCTCCGCCGGCTCCACATGGGCGGCCGGTCCGTTGAGGTTGGGCGCGGGTACGCTGAGCACCGATATCTCCACCACGTCCTCGCTCACATGCAGCCGGCCATCCCGGAAAATATACACATGGGGCGACCAGATCATGCAGCCCGAATCGGTGGGCCGGTGCAGCATCCGATTAAAGCGGTAGACCTCGTAGGCCTCCGGATGGGACAGGGATGCGTACAGCGTGGTCCGCCGGCAGATGGATTCCTCCTGGGCCGCCGCCCCGTTCAGATAGCCGCCGCCCGGACTGTACGGGTTGGCAAAATTCATCACCAGCGGCTTGTTCCGGTCGGCCAGCCGCCTGGCCGCCGTGCAGCAATCCTCGTTGGATACCTGGCAGACCGGCCGGGCCGCCGGATCCTCCGGCTTATGCCGTTCCCAGAACCCCTCCCGCAGATTTTGCAGGTCGGGGAGCCGGAGGATATCCACCTCCTTGCATTGGCGAAGCATGCGGCTTTGTCCCCGCTTTCCCAGCCAATCGGGCGCAAAGGCCCCGCTCCGAATCAGCCTTTCGTTTTCCGCCGCGATCTGCGTAAAGGCCCTGCGGGGCGACCGGCCGGCGGCGCCTTCCCCACCTTTTCCCTCCATGACGTTAACCTCCCTTAAGCGGACGCGTGCCGGCCCTACCGCCGACCTACAGCCTGCGCTCTCAGATATGAATATATTACTACAATATCACATGACTTTCAACCGTTTTTGGCGTTATATCCAGAATGAACCAAAATAGTCAAACATTGGAAGGCAAAAAAATAAATACGGAATCCCCGCCTATAAAGCCCTTTTCCCGCCCTAAAGGGCGGGAAAAGGGCGCGGATGGCCTCGGGCATGAGAGCGGATGCGCCGCCCGATGGAAAACCGGCCGGGAGAGGCCCGACCCACCCGATGGAAAACCGGCCGGGAGTGTCCGGCCCGCCGGGTGGAAAACCGGCCGGGAGGTTCCGACCCGCCCGATGGAAAACCGGCCGGGAGTGTCCGACCCGCCGGGTAGAAAACCGGCCGGGAGTGTCCGGCCCGCCGGGTGGAAAACCGGCCGGGAGTGTCCGACTCGTCCGATGGAAAACCGGCCGGGAGAGCCCGGCCCACCCGATGGAAAACCAGGCAGGCCTTCCCTTGCAAGACAGAACCGGGGTCCGGCCGGGGCCGACGGCAACCGGCTTTCCGCCCCCCGCCGGAAGAAAAAGCGCCGGGGCGCCCCGTCCTCGTGGAACGGCCGTCCCGGCGTATCTATCCCTTTTGATCCGGCTAGGCCTCGCTGTAAAAGGCGAGCATGGCCTTGTAGGCCATATACACGTCCAGCTTGGCCACCACCTCGAAGGGCGCGTGCATGGACAGCACCGGCACCCCCAGATCCACAACGTCCACATCCAGGTTGGCGATATACATGGCCACCGTACCGCCGCCGCCCATGTCCACCTTGCCCAGTTCTCCCGTCTGCCAGATCACGTCGTTCTTATCCAGCAGCGCCCGGATCCTGGCCATATATTCGGCCGAGGCGTCGGAGGTGCCGCTCTTGCCCCTGGAGCCGGTATACTTGGTGATCACCACGCCCCGGTTGAGCTGGGCGGCGTTGCGCTTTTCCATTACGTCGGGGAAGGTGGGATCAAAGGCCGCGTTCACATCGGCCGACAGGCACTGGGAACGGGACAGGGCCCGGTAGCCCTCGCCGCCCTGGGAGGCGGCCAGATCGTTGATGAAATAGACAAAGTACTTGGATTGCAGGCCGGTGTTGCCCTCCGAGCCGATCTCCTCCTTGTCGGCCAGGATGGTCACGGCGGTGTATTCCGGATCCTCAACGTCCAGGGCCGCCCGCAGGGCGGGATAGGCGCAGACCCGGTCGTCGTGGCCGTAGCCCCCGATCATGGAGCGGTCCAGGCCTAGGTCCTTGGCCTCAAAGGCCGGTACGCATTCCAGCTCGGCCGAGAGGAAATCCTCCTCCTTGATCCCGTATTTCTCATACAGGATGTGCAGGATATTCAGCTTGACCAGCTCGCTCCCCTCGTCCGCCTTAAAGGGCCGGCTGCCCACCAGGATATTCAGCTCCTCCCCCTTGATGCCGCCGGCCAGGGTGCGCTTGGACTGTTCGGTAGCCAGATGGGGCAGCAGATCGGTGACCACGAAACAGGGCTCGTCGGCCTGTTCGCCTACCGAAACCTCCACCCGCTTGCCGTCCTTCTTGACCACCACCCCGTGGAGGGCCAGGGGAATGGCGGTCCACTGGTATTTTTTGATGCCGCCGTAATAATGGGTCTTAAAAAGGGCCAGCTCGTCGGACTCATACAGGGGGTTGGGCTTGAGATCCAGCCGGGGGGAATCGATATGGGCCGCCGAAATACGCACCCCTTCCTCCACCGGCCGTTTGCCCATAACCGCGAAGATGGCCGCCTTGTCCCGGTTGTTCACATATACCCGCTGGCCGGGCTGGTAGGTCTTTTTAGGGTCGAAGGGGACAAAGCCGGCCTTTTCGGCCAGCTTTATCGCCGCCGCCACCGCCAGCCGCTCGGTCTTGGCCCGGTTCAAAAACTTTTTATAGTCCTCACAGAAGGCGTCGGCGGCATCCACCGCCTTTTCGCCCGCGGCCTTACAGCCGTTTTCCTTTTGCATAAAGAGCTTCTCCCGCAGCTTTTCCGCCCCGGTCTTCTTCTTTTCCGCCATTTGTTTATCCTTCCTTTCCATACAGCTTTTCATAAGCCGCCTTGGTTTTCATTACCTTTTCAATATACGCGCTGGTGTCGGCGTAGGGCACGGTATGCAGGCTTTCCCCGTCGTGGGTGTAGGCGTCGTCCGAAAGCCACTTGTTGACGCTGCCCCGGCCGGCGTGGTAGGCCGCCAGCGCCAGCTCGTCGCTGGCAAACTCCGCTTTGTGCAGGGAGAGCAGCAG
>DXVY01000145.1 GCA_019417145.1 Clostridiales bacterium | reverse complement strand
GGAATAAAATAAGCCCGGGGCGGCTCACAGCCCATCTGCAGGACGTTGATATTCTGATGATACATTTTTGTACGCACAGTACAGACCTCCCCATATCTAATTCATAGTTTATCGCATGGCTGCATCTATTCACAGTTCGCAAGATAATCCACAACCGCAACTACCCGTCCGCCCCGCAGGTACACCCGCGGCACCCGCCGGGAAATGTTGCACATGGTTTCATAGTTAATGGTCCCGCACAGACCGGATATCTCCTCCACCGGCAAAACGGCGTCATTGTCCCGACCAAAGAGGGTGACCGTGTCCCCCTCCCTTACGTCAGGGATCCCGGTCACGTCCACCACCATCTGATCCATACAGACTCTGCCGATAATGGGGGCCGATCTTCCGTGCAGCAGCACCCGTCCCCGCCCGGAGAGCAGCCGGGGATAGCCGTCGGCATAACCCACCGCTACCGTGGCGGCCAACATGGGCTTCTCGGCCGTGAAGGTGCGACCGTAGCTGACCGTGTCTCCCGGTTCCAGCCGCTTTACAAAGGAGACGGTGGATTTAAGGGTCATGGTGGGACGAAAGCGGTCCATAAAGGGAAGACCGGGCGAAGGGGTCAGTCCGTGGAGAATGATTCCCGGCCGCACCATATCCAGCACCTTGTCCTGATGGAGCATCAGCCCGGCCGAATTGCAACAGTGCCGGTAAGAAAAGCGCAGTCCCGCCGCCTCGGCCGCTCTAATCGCCGCCGTAAATCGCCGATACTGTTCCTCGGTAAAGGTCCCGTCCGCATCGCCGTCTCGGTCGGCTGCGGCAAAATGGGTAAAAATACCCTCGGTCTCCAGCCCCGGCAGCCGCGCGGCCCGCACCGCCTCCTCCATCGACCGGGAAATATGCGTCTCCCGCCGACAATCAAAGCCCAGCCGGCCCATGCCGCTGTCGATTTTCAGGTGGATCTTGACCGACACGCCGGCCGCCGCTGCAAAGCCGGACAGCCGCTGGGCATATTCCAGGGAATAAACCGTCTGGGAAATGTCCGCCGCCGCCAGTCTTCCGGCCTCTTGGGGCGGCGTATAGCCCAGGATCAGAATGGGTCGGACAATTCCCCATCGCCTGAGCTGCAGCCCCTCCTCCAGGTTGGAAACGGCAAAGGCGTCCGCCCCATTTTCCTGATACAGGGTCGAAAGCATTCTAGCCCCATGTCCGCAGGCGTCGGCCTTGACCACCGCCATCACCTTCCGGCCGGCGGCCTGCTCCTTAATGACCGTAAAATTATGCAGGGCCGCATCCAGATCCACTTCCGCCCAGGTTCGCTTCATAAATTGCGTCAATGCACTTCATCTCCGATTACCAAAACCACGGCTCACAAACGCCGGGCGCCACACAATCTTCCAATGGCTTTATTATAGGCAGCCGCAGGATTTAAGTCAATTCCTTTTGCCATATTTCCCGCATTTTGCCCGCAATTCCAACACCATGACAAACCAAGGCTTACACATCCACATCCCCGTCCACCGCCGTCCCCATTTTCTTTTCCCCGCCCCTTGACACGGCCGGATAAAGCGTGTATTATTGTACTAGTTCATTAATACAATAATACAGAAAGGAGGCCATTTCTTGCCGGAGTACCAAGCGAACGTCCCCATTTATCTGCAAATCGTATGGGACGTCAAGCGTTCCATCGTATCGGGAAGCTGGCCGCCGGGGGAGCGCGTGCCGCCGGTGCGGGAGCTGGCGCTGGCGTACCAGGTCAATCCCAACACCATGCAGCGGGCGCTGGCCGAACTGGAGCGGGAAGGGTTTTTGTACGCCGAGCGCACGGCGGGCCGTTTTGTGACCGACGATACCGGCCGCATCGCCGCGCTGCGCCGAAGCATGGCCGAACGTCTGCTGGCCGATTTGTTCCGGGAACTGTCCCTGATGGGATATGACCGGGAAGAGATTCGGGCCCTGATGGAGGGATGGCGGCCGCCGGAGGAAGGGCCATGCGCCGATACGACACAAAAATGAGCACAAGGAGGAAACTATGAGCGCGATTGTGACAACCCAGGGGCTGTGCAAGGGATATGAGGGCCGGCAAGGCCGGCAGGTCCTGCAGGATCTGCAACTCACCATTCCCGCCGGAAAGATCGTGGGCCTGCTGGGGCCCAACGGCTGCGGCAAAACCACCCTGATGAAAATCCTTGCCGGCCTGATCGGGGACTATACCGGGAAGGTGCTGATCGACGGCCGGGAGCCGGGGGTATACACCAAATCCATCCTATCCTACCTGCCGGAGAAGACCTATCTCAGCGACTGGATGCGGGTATCCCAGGCCATGGATCTCTTTGGGGATTTTTATAGCGATTTTGACCGGTCAAAGGCCGAGGAGCTGCTGGCCCGCTTTCAGCTGCGTCCCGACATGAAACTCAAGTCCATGTCCAAGGGCATGCAGGAAAAGGTGCAGCTCATTCTGGTCATGTGCCGGGCAGCCCGGCTGTATATCCTAGACGAGCCGTTGAGCGGCGTGGATCCGGCCGCACGCAGCGTCATTCTGGACACCATTATCCGCAACTACAACGAAAACGCCACCATTCTGCTCTCCACCCATCTGATCTACGACGTGGAACAGATCTTTGACCAGATCATCATGCTGGGCTACGGCAGGGTTATACTGGCCGGCGACGCCGACGAGCTCCGGCAGCAAAGCGGCAAATCCATAGACCAGCTTTTCCGGGAGGTATACAGATGCTAGGGAAATTGATAAAGCACGAAATGGCGACCACGGTCCGCGTCATGCCCATCTTTTATCTGATCATCGTCGGCCTGGTAGCGGCCTATGGGCTTTTGGGCCTGCTTCACATTCCCATTATGCAGATCATGCTGCTGACGCTGCTGATCATGGCCTGTTGCGGCCTGCTCTTTGGCTCCCTGGTCTATATGGTGATCCGGTATTATAATAGCATGTTCGGCCGGGAGGGATACCTCACCCAGACCCTGCCCGTGACCAAGGGCGCGCTGCTGGCATCGAGGCTGCTGACCTCCCTGTTCTGGCTGGCCCTGAGCCTGCTGGTCTGCCTTGGCACGGCGCTGCTGCTGTTAAGCGCCTCGGGCGCCCCCCTGGACCTTCACACCTTATACAGCGCCATCCCCTCCCAGGTCAAAGGGCTGCTGCTTTACACCCTGGCGGCCTTTTGCGCGCAGGGGGTGCTGACGCTTGTGGCCCTGTATTTTTCCATCACCCTGAGCCATACCCGGCCGTTTTTAAAGAATAGCATTCTCTTTTCGGCCATCTGGTACGTGGCGATATCCACCATCCTCTCCATCCTGCGGCTCATCGCCATGCTGGTCGTACCCGTGACCATCTCCCTGGAAACCGGAAGGCTGGAATGGGGCCTTATGCTGACCGACCTATCGGAGCTGTTCACACAAACGGCTCCAAACGTGCCGCGCTTGGGCGTGGGCAGCATATTCGTGGACCTCGCCGGTATCGCCCTTCTCCTGTGTCTTACCAGCTGGCTGCTCAAACGCAAAACCTCGGTCAAATAATGGACGCCCGCCGCACCGTGTGTCCGGCGGGCACTTTTCTTCCCAATTTCTATTTTTATCTTGCATATTCTTCAAAAAACGATATACTGAAAGAAATAGGGCAAGGGGGCGGCGGAGTGAAAGGCTATACAATTTTGGGCATCTCGCTGGCGGCGGCGGGATTTTTGCTCTGGGCGGGGTCTCAGCTGTATTTTCGCAGATGCATCCGGCCGCTGCGTCTGGAGGACAGGAAGGAAACCGATCCCAACCTGACCCCTGGGCAAAAGAAGCGGCTGCAAAGATACAATACCCTGCTGGCCATCGCCTGTATCCTGGCCGTGGCAGGCTGTCTGATCACCCTGGTCGTCCGGTTTTTGTAGTCGGGCCGGGATACTGCGCGGGACACCGCGCTTTTTTCTTTTTCCTGATATTTACAGTGGTTAAATCAGGTACAAATTCCGAAGTTGCGTCTTCAAATTTCCCGGCTTTTGTGTTATAATTTTTAGAAACCGACAGGGAACCCGTTCTTTCCCCGTTATTCTAGGAAAAGGGCGGCTTCCCACGGCACAAACCAAAACAGGAGGGAGCATTCCCTTATGCGCACAGAAAAGCCGTCCTCCGTTTCCGGGGCCGCGCAGCCTGCCGGCTGGGATATAATCGCCGGCCGCAACGCCGTGCTGGAAGCGCTGCGGGCCGGGCGGGAAATCGATCGGCTGTTGGTGGCCCACGGCGCGGCGGGCGGATCCTTGAAGCCTATTATCGCCAAATGCAGCCAGCGGGGGGTCCTGATCAAGGAGGTCTCTCCCCAAAGGTTGGACGAGCTGTGCGGCGGCGTTCATCACCAGGGGGTAGCCCTGCTGGCCGCCGCCCACGCCTACTGTCAGGTGGAGGATATTCTGCGTCTGGCCGAGGAGCGGGGGGAGCCCCCCTTTGTGGTCCTTTGCGACGAGATCGAGGATCCCCACAATCTGGGGGCCATCATCCGCACGGCCGAGGCCTGCGGCGTCCACGGCGTCGTCATACCCAAACGCCGTTCGGCCTCCCTGAACGCCACCGTGGCCAAGGCGGCCAGCGGTGCGCTGGAGTATATGAAGGTGGCCCGGGTAACCAATCTGGCCGCCGCCATAGACGATCTCAAGGAAAGGGGCCTGTGGGTCTACGGAGCGCATATGGAGGGGGAGAGCTGGTGCGGCCAAAGCTATAGCGGCCCCACCGCCCTGGTCATCGGCTCGGAGGGCCGGGGAATCGGCCGGCTGGTGGCGGAACATTGCGATAAGCTGGTTTCCCTGCCCATGCTGGGCCGGATCAATTCCCTAAACGCTTCGGTGGCCGCCGGCGTGCTCATGTACGAGGTGACCCGCCAGCGGGCGGGGGTGCAGGCCGTGGATGCAGGCAGATAATATCCCGGCGCCACAAGCGCGCCGTTTTTAAATTCTAAGAGGAAGGGGGAGCTTCCCTTGGCACATTATAAATCCAAAAAGGGCAAACGCGGGGAGGACGACTTCTCGGTGGACAGCATTCTGGAGCGGGCCGCCGAAAGCCGGAACGGATCGGATCACGACCCACGCGCCTCCTCGTCTATAGACGCCTGGGAAAACCGGCGACAGAGGATTCGCGCGCCCCATGCCCTGACCCTGGACGAGCTGCAGGGCGGGCGGCCCACGTCGCAGGAGCCGACGTCGCAGGAGCCTACGCCGCCGGCGGCGAAT
>DXVY01000144.1 GCA_019417145.1 Clostridiales bacterium | reverse complement strand
CCGGCGGGCTTGCCCCGGCCCGCCGTCTGCGCCTCATGCGGGGAATCCTTTCCCCCCTGGACAAGGGTGGTCACGGCGGCGTGCCGGTTGATTTTCAGCCCCGCCATATCCCGCATAGCCTTCTCGGCCTTTTCGGCCGGTACGGACACCAGGGTATGGTCGTCGAAAATTTCAATTTTACCGATCTCTTTCCCGGTGAGATCGGTGCAGCTGGTAATGGCCCCCATAATGTGGTTGGGGGCGATATTCTTGGACCGGCCGACGTTAATATGCAGCTTTTTGCACACCTGCCGGGGGCGGGCCGTCCGGGGCGCAGGTTGAGGAATCTCCTCCACCTCCGGCTCGGGTCCAAAGTGCAGGCGGCAGAGGGCCGCGGCAATGGTCTCGGCCGTATGTCCCCTGCCCAGCAGCTCCTCCAGTATGGGCGGACGGGAGCCGTCCAGTTCGGCGATGGTCGCCTCCACCTGGGCCATTCCCATTTTCCGTTCCTCCTCCCGGACCGCCGCCCGGCCGGGAAGGGCCTTCTGCCGAATGTCCGATTTGCACATCCGGCCAATATCGGCCAGTTGGGCTGCCTGCCGGCGGCCGCTGCACAGGGTCACGGCCCGGCCGGACTTGCCCGCCCGGCCGGTGCGGCCTATGCGGTGCACATAGTATTCCGGATTCTGGGGCAGGTCAAAATTGATGACATAATCGATATCGCTGACGTCGATGCCCCGGGCCGCCACGTCGGTGGCGATGAGGATGGCCGTCCGACCGCCCTTGAAGCCGGCCATGACCTGGTCCCGCTGGGTCTGCTTCATATCCCCGTGTAACCCCTCGGCCGCGAAACCCTTGGCCATAAGATAGCCGGCCGTCTCATCCACCGTTTTCTTGGTGTTGCAAAAAATGATGGTCCGCACCGGATGGAAATAACGGAGGATCACGGCCAGGGCGTCCAGCTTGCGTCCCATGGGGACTTCATAGTAGATCTGCTCGATCCTTTCAACCGTCACCTGCTCTTTATCCACCTGCACCATTTGGGGATCCTTCTGATACCGCCGGGTCAGAGCCAGTATATCCGGGGGCATGGTGGCCGAAAAAAGCACGGTCTGCCGTTGGGCCGGGGTATCCTGTAGGATGGTTTCTATATCGTCCCGAAAGCCCATGCTCAACATCTCGTCGGCCTCGTCCAGCACCATCAGCCTAACCTGCTGCAGCTTCAGGGTCTTTCGCCGCATGTGATCCATCACGCGGCCGGGTGTACCCACCACAATGGAGGCGGTTTTCAGCTGCTGAATCTGCCGCTCCATGGGCGCGCCGCCGTAGACGCAGACCGTGCGCACGCCGGTGCGAAAGGCCGCCAGCTTTCTAATCTCTTCCGCCGCCTGCACCGCAAGCTCCCTGGTGGGGCAGAGAATGAGCACCTGGGGCGCGCCCCTCTGTTGCAACGCCGTGTCCACCATCTCCACCGCCGGGATGCCGAAGGCCAGGGTCTTGCCGGTTCCGGTCTGGGAGCGGCCGATCACATCCCTCCCGCTTTTGATCAGGGGCACGCTCTCGGCCTGGATCTGGGTCGCGGTCTCGAAGCCCATGGCCGCAACGGCCTTTCTCACCGCAGGGGTCAAGTCCATTTCTGCAAAGGGTTTTGTGTTCATGTACAGCCTCTTTCTTTTCTTTATTTTTGGCGGCCTTTCCCGCCGGTCTTTTATAAAAAAAACGGGGAACCGCGATTCCCCGTTTCTAAGGTGGTCCAGTTATAACAGATATGCAGGTGTGCGCAAGGCCCTCACGAGCCTTGCGAACGCCTATATTGCATAAAACAGCATACACGGTTTTATGCAAGGTGTCAAGCAGGGGCTAGATTTCCACTTCCCCGTCGTAAACCTTGACCGCGTCGCCGGTCATCGTTACGTCTCCGTCCTGGTAGCGGACGCTGAGGGAGCCGCCCTTTAATTTCACCAGCACATCCACATCCGGCTTACAGTAGCCGCACAGAATGGCCGCCACGGCCGCCGCGCAGGCGCCGGTGCCGCAGGCAAAGGTCTCTCCCGAGCCCCGCTCCCACACCCGCATTTTAATGGTGGCCCTGTCGATGACCTGCACAAATTCGGTGTTGACCCGCTCGGGGAAAATATCGGCGTGCTCGAACTGCCGGCCCACCTGCTCGATGTCCAGGCTGTCCAGGTTGTCGCAGAAGACCACGCAGTGCGGGTTGCCCATAGAGACGCAGGTGATGGCGTGGGCCCCGCCGCCGATCTCCACCAGCCGGTTGACCACCCGGTCCCCCGGCAGCTTCACCGGGATCTTGGCGGGCGAAAGCTCGGCCTTACCCATGGAGACGGCCACCGACTGCACCCGGCCGTTCTGCACATACAGCCGGGCCTTTTTGATCCCGCTCAGGGTTTCGATCTCCATAACCGTCTTTTTCACCATACCGGTTTCGTACAGATACTTGGCCACGCACCGCAGGCCGTTGCCCCCCATCTTGCCCTCGCTGCCGTCCAGGTTAAAAAGGCGCATACAAGCGTCGGCCGTCTTGGAGGGCAGAATCAGGATCACCCCGTCGGCGCCGATGCCGTAGTGGCGGTTGGAAAGGGTCACGCTCAGGGATTCGGGGCTTTCCACCTGCTGGTCGAAGCAGTTGAAGTAGAGATAGTCGTTGCCGCAGCTTTGCAGCTTGGTAAACCGCAGCTTCTGCCGCTCCTTGCGCATGCGGTTCAAATCCACAAGCTCGGTGCTGTAGGGGGTGTACCGGCTCATGAGGCTGTCGGCCAGGGCGGAGGCGGTATCCAGGGAGGTCAGACAAGGGATGCCCAGCTCCACCGCCTTGCGGCGGAGCTTTACGCTGTCCAGGGTGGGCAGCCGTCCCTTGGAGGAGGTGGAAATGATATAGCTGACCCGGCCGCTTTCCAGCAGGGTGCGAGTATTGTCATCCGATTCGTGGATCTTCTTGACCTCGTCCACCTGCAAGCCGGCCAGGCGCAGGGTCTCGGCCGTGCCCTTGGTGGCGTACAGTCGGAAGCCCAGCCCGGCGTATTTGCGGCCGATTTCAGCGATCTCGGCCTTATCCGTATCCTTGACCGTGATCAGGACGCCGCCCCGCTTGCTCATCTGATAGCCTGCGGCGATCAGCCCCTTGAAGAGCGCCTCCTCCAGGGTCTTGCCGATGCCTAAAACCTCGCCGGTGGACTTCATCTCCGGCCCCAGGGCCACGTCCACGTCCAAAAGCTTTTCAAAGGAGAACACCGGGACCTTGACCGCCACATAGGGCGGCGCGGGATATAAGCCTACGCCGTACCCCATATCCCGCAGCCGTTCCCCCAGCATGGCCCGGGTGGCCAGGTCCACCATGGGGACCCCCGTGACCTTGCTGATATAGGGAATGGTGCGGGAGGAACGGGGATTGACCTCGATGACGTAGATCTTGCCCTCGTGAATCACATACTGGATATTGACCAGGCCCCTGGTCTGCAACGCCACAGCCAGCCGTTTGGTATAGTCGATGAGCTGCTCGGTCAGGTTGCCGTTTATATTCCAGGCGGGGTAGACGGCGATGGAATCCCCCGAGTGGACCCCCGCCCGCTCGATATGCTCCATAATGCCGGGGATGAGCACCTCTTCCCCGTCGCAGATGGCGTCCACCTCCAGCTCCACGCCCATGAGATACTTGTCGATCAGCACGGGGTTTTCTATGCCGTGGGAGAGGATGATCTGCATGTATTCCTTAATGTCCTCGTCCGAAAAGGCGATGATCATATTCTGGCCGCCCAGCACATAGGAGGGACGCATGAGCACCGGGTACTCCAGATCGGCGGCGGCCTTTAGGGCCTCCTCCAGGGTAAAGACGGTATGGCCGGCCGGGCGCTGGATGCCCAGCCGCTCCAGCAGGGCGTCAAACCGCTCCCGGTCCTCGGCCGCGTCGATGCTGTCGGCCGGGGTGCCCAGGATTCGCACCCCCTGGCTCTCTAGGAAGTTTGTGAGCTTGATGGCCGTCTGGCCGCCGAAGGCCACCACCACGCCGTAGGGCTTCTCGGTTTCGATGACCTTCATCACATCCTCGGGGGTCAAGGGCTCAAAGTACAGCCGGTCGGCGGTGTTGAAATCGGTGGAAACCGTCTCGGGGTTGTTGTTGACGATGACCACCTCGTAGCCGGCCTCCCGCAGCGCCCAGACGCAGTGGACCGACGCGTAGTCAAACTCAATGCCCTGCCCGATGCGGATGGGGCCGGAACCGAATACAATCACGGTCTTTTTATCGCTGCCCCGCCGCTGGATAAAGGCGGCCGCCTCGTTCTCGGCGTCGTAGGTGGAATAGAAATAGGGGGTTTCGGCGTCGAATTCCGCGCCGCAGGTATCCACCATCTTAAAGGCCGCCGGCAGGCGATAGGCCACCGGCTGTCCGGTCAGGCGGGCGATGACCTTGTCGGGGTAGCCCAGGCGCTTGGCCCGGCGGTAGGTCTCCTCGGTGATATTGCCGGCCGAAAGCGTCCGCTCCATAGAAACAAGGTTCAAAAGCTTATAAAGGAACCATTCGTCAATCTTGGTGACGGCGTGGATGTCCTCCACCGAAACGCCCCGCTTTAAGGCCTCGAAAACCACAAACAGCCGCTGGTCGTCGCAAATCGAGAGCCTTGCCCGCACCTCTTCATCCGACAGCCCGGATAGCTGCGGCAAATTCAAATCGGAAAGGGAGATTTCCGCGCCCCGTACCGCCTTCATGACGGCCTCCTCAAAGCTCTGGCCGATGGCCATGACCTCGCCGGTGGCCTTCATCTGGGTGCCCAGGGTGCGCTTGGCGTAAACAAATTTATCAAAGGGCCACTTGGGGAACTTGACCACCACATAGTCAAGGGTCGGCTCAAAGCAGGCGCAGGTCTTGCCGGTGACCACATTCTGGATCTCATCCAACCGGTAGCCCACCGCGATCTTGGCCGCCACCTTGGCGATGGGATAGCCCGTGGCCTTGGACGCCAGGGCCGAAGACCGGGATACGCGGGGATTGACCTCGATCACCGCATAGTCAAAGGTTTCGGGATTTAAGGCGAACTGGCAGTTGCAACCGCCCTCAATGCCCATGGCCGTGATGATATTGAGCGCGGCGCTCCGGAGCATCTGGTATTCCTTGTCGGCCAGGGTGACCGCCGGGGCGATGACGATGGAATCCCCGGTATGGACCCCCACGGGATCAAAGTTTTCCATGGAGCAGACCGTGATCACATTGCCGGCCCCGTCC
>DXVY01000143.1 GCA_019417145.1 Clostridiales bacterium | reverse complement strand
GCCATATAGGTGGCCGCGATGATCCGGTCGGGGATAACCCTGTGCTCGGCCCCGTGGAGTTCGTATACCCCGTCCACCTCGATGACGCTGGAGCCGGCCCCCCGGATACAGGCCCCCGCCCGGTTGAGGAAAGCAGCCAGATCGCTGATCTCCGGCTCCCGGGCCGCATTGTGGATGACCGTACGTCCCTTGGCGGTGACGGCGGCCAGCAGGATATTCTCGGTCGCCCCCACGCTGGGGATGGACAGGCTCACCGACGCGCCCTTCAGGCGGCCGGCGGCCCTGCAGTCCAGCAGCCCCCGGTCCTCCGTTATGGTCAGGCCCAGCTGCCGCAGGGCCGAAAGATGCAGATCAATCGGCCGGGGTCCCAGCTCACAGCCGCCGGGGAAGCTCAGCCGCGCCGTCCCGCACCGGGCGGCAATGGCCCCCAAAAACACGATGGAGGAGCGCATCTCCCGCATGAGATGGTCGGGAATATCACAGCCGGTCAGGGCGGTGGAATCCACGATGACCGTCTCCCCCTCCCGCTTGCATTGGCAGCCCAGATGCTCCAGTATCTTTATCGAGGCCGCCACATCCAACAGGGACGGACAATTATGTATGACGCTGACCCCCCGGCACAAAAGGGTCGCCGCCAGCACCGGCAGCGCGCTGTTCTTGGCGCCATGGACCCGGATTTCTCCCTCCAGGCGGCGGCCGCCCTCAATATATATCTTCGCCATAACACCCATCCTTTCGCACAAAATGCAAAGGGACGGGATGGCATGCTTAGGCCGCCCCCAGCAATCCATACTATGCGAAAAGGCGGGTTTGTGTTTGGGATTTTTGGTTTTTGGGGGTAAAAACCGCATATCCCATCGGATAGAGGACAAAATCTTTCCGGCCGGACCTTTTATACAGCCTGGCCGTTTTCCAAAAATGCGGCGGTGAAGGCGTCCAGCTGCCGCTGGTTTTTTATGACCGTCAATTTATCCCGGTAAGGCTGCAACAGCGCTTTAAACGCCGCCTTTCGCTTTCGGGTCCGGCCCGCGTACAGCACCCACCAGACGAACGCCCGGTCCAGCTTTTCCGGACAGCCCTCCGCCATGCTCTCCCGGACGGCGCCCTTATACCGGCGGTACCGCCGGATGACCCGAACAAGGCAGGACAGCCGGGAAAAATCCAAATAAATGATCCGGTCGGCGGATTGCAGCCGTTCATCCGCATAGAAGGAGCGGTAGTTGCCGTCGATCACCCAATCCGTCCCCTCCATAAAGGAGCGGACCATAGCGCGGGCGGTTTCCCGGTCCCGTTCCTTCCAGCCCGCTTCAAACTGCACCCGGTCCAGATGGAGCGCCGGTATATGGTAAAATTCCGATATGCGCCGCGTCAGGGTGGACTTCCCGCTGCCGGAATAGCCCATAACCGCAACCTTCATTTTGGCACTTCCCTTCTCCGGCGGCCCAGCCCCACGGCCCCTATTCCCGCCAAGGGCGACGGTTGGCGCAGCGGGCCATTACTGCTTTTCATACAGGTCCATAATGACCCGATAAATGCGCTCGTTCACGTCCATGACCGCCGACGCTTTGGTCTTCTCCCCCATCTCCCGCAGGGCGGCGGGATCGGACAGCAACAGGGTCGCCTCATTGGTCAGCCGCTCCCCCGTCAGCTCCTTTTCCTCAATCACCTGGGCCGCGCCCTTGTTCTTTAAGGTCATGGCGTTGTGATATTGGTGGTTTTCCGCCACATAGGGGGAGGGGATCAGGATGGCCGCCTTGCCCTGCACCTGCAACTCGCTCAGGGTGATGGCCCCCGCCCGGCAAATCACCAGGTCGGCGGCCGCCATACACAGGTCCATGTCATTTATATATTCGGTCATGCGGATGGCCGGGGCGGCCGACAGGTCCACCCCCTTCTCCTTTAGCAGCGCCTGCATGGCCTCATAGCCCGCCTTGCCGGCGGCATGATAATGATAATATTTACCGCCCTTCCAATGCCAGGCCATGAGCTCTGCAACCGCCTGGTTGATGGCACGGGCTCCCAGGCTGCCGCCGAAGGAGAGGATGAACGGCCGCTCGTCCAGCCCCAGGGCCTGCCGGGCGGCCTGCCGATCGGCATGGATGACCGCCTCCCGCACGGGATTGCCGGTGATGATGGGCTCGGCCTGCAATTTTAAATACTGCTTGGCCTCCGGCATGGCCAGCATAACCCTATCCACCTTGGGGGCCAGCATCTTGGTAGTGACCCCGGGGAAGGCGTTCTGCTCATGAATGGCCGTCTTTATGCCCATCCTGGCCGCCTGCCGCACCACGGGGCCGCTGACATATCCCCCGGTGCCCATGACCACGTCGGGGCGCAGCTCCCGGAGCAGCCGCTTGGCCTGGGAAGAGGAGACGAAAACCTTGCGCAGAGCCGACAGATTCCTCTTGACATTTTCCAGGCTCACCTTTCTTTGAAAGCCGGCCACATCGATGGTGTAGAAATCGTAGCCCGCCTCGGGCACCAGCCGGGCCTCCAGCTTCTCCGCCGTGCCAATATAGCTGATTTTGGCGTCGGGATGCCGTTCCTTTATGTAGCCTGCCACGGCCAGGGCGGGGTTGATATGGCCGGCGGTGCCGCCGCCGGCGAACAGGATATGCATATTGCTTCCTCCTTACAGTCTCAAGGGTCGGTTGGCGGCTCTCTTTGCGCACCGTCCCCTACATACGGTTTACGGCCGGCCTCCCCAGGGGAACGCCGGCCTCTTTTTCGGCCTCCGGCTACGCCCCCTCTCCGGGGGCCCGCCTAGGTCTTTTTTAGATTGCAACTGCGAGATATGGACAGAATGATCCCCATTTCGGCCAGCAGAATGAGCAGCGCCGTGCCCCCATAGCTGAAAAAGGGCAGGCTGATACCGGTGTTGGGGATGGTGTTGGTCACCACCATAATATTCAGGGCGGTCTGCACCCCCACCTGGAAGGTAAGGCCCACCGCCATGAGAGAACCGAATTTATCCGGCGCGCGCATGGCCACCACAAAGCCCCGCCAAACCAGCATGCAGAACAGCAGAATAATGATCAGCGCGCCGATATAGCCCAGCTCCTCGCAGACGATGGCGAAAATAAAGTCGTTGTGGGGTTCGGGCACCCAAAGATACTTTTGCCTCGACTGGCCGATGCCCCGGCCAAGAAAACCTCCCGATCCGATGGATAATAGGGACTGGATGGTTTGGTAGCCCTCGCCCCGGGGAGCGGCCCAGGGGTCCAGCCAATACTGGATCCGGCTGGAACCGTAGTCCACCACCCCTGACAAAATGGCCACCGCGCCCAGGCCCACGCCGGCGGCCAGGCCGAAGCCCACATACCGCAGCTTGATGCCTCCCACAATCATAAGACAGATGCCGATGGAAAAGATGAGCAGGGTGGCGGAAAGATGGGTCTCCACCACCACCAGGGCGCAGACGATGGCCAACAGGATGCCGAAAAACAGCACGCCGAAGGTGAACTTCTCCATCTGCTTATAGTTGACCGATATCAAATGGGCGAAGAGCAGCACGATGGCAAATTTGGCGATCTCCGAGGGCTGGAAATTGATGGGTCCGATGACAATCCACCGCTTGTAATCAAAGCCCTCCTGCAACGGCGGCAGAAGCAGCACCACGATGAGCAGGATCACGGCCAAGATATAGACCGGCCATGCGAATTTGCGGTAGACATGATAATCGATCTTGGACACCGCCAGCATGATGGCCACGCCCACAACGGCGAAAACCAACTGCCGGGAAATGAACTTGTAGCTGTCGCCATAGACCGTGTAGGCGTAGGCGTAGCTGGCAGAGAAAAGCATGACCAGGCCGATGGTCAGCAGGATCAGGACCAGGGCGAAAAAGGTCAGATCCATTTTACCCGCTTGCAGCAGGTGGAAGCGGCTTTTCTTTTTCAGCCTTTCGGCGGTCGGCCGGACAGATTCCATTGAGCTCCCTCCCCTTACAAGCTTGGCATGGGTTCCGCGTCCGCGGCGGGGGCTGCGGCGTTTTGCCCAGCCCCGGCGGCGCCGGAACCTCTTCTTTAGGATGACCCGGCCGCGCCCTCTTTAATCGGCCGGTTGCGGCTCCCGGGATCCATCCTACAAACGCCGCCTACCAGCGGAAAACGATGGGCGCGGCCGCGAGCAGGCATCCAAACAGGGCGATCAGAGAAAAGACCAGGACGATCTTTTCCTCGCTCCAGCCGCTCATCTCAAAGTGATGATGCAGCGGCGCCATTTTGAACAACCGCTTCTTGGTTTTCTTATAATAGCCCACCTGTAGCATAACCGACAGCGCCTCGATCAGATAGACGGCGCCGGCCAACAGCAACAGCACCGGCCGGTCGATGCCAAAGGACAGGGCCACCACCATACCCCCCAGGAACAGGGAGCCGGTGTCGCCCATGAAGACCTTGGCGGGGTGGGCGTTCCAGCAGAGGAAGCCGATACAGGCCCCCGCCAGGCAGGCGGCCAACAGGTTGGTACAATAGAAGTTACAGATGCCGGCGGCCAGCATGAAGAAGGCCGCCACCACCAGGGTCACGCTGGAGGCAAGGCCGTCAATGCCGTCGGTCAGGTTGACGGCATTCACAAAGCCATAGATGAACAGCAGGGCAATGGGCCAGAAGAGCAGGCCGAAGCCCGAGAGGATATTCACATCTCCCAGAAAGGGCAGCCAGGTGGTATCCATGCCCCCGAACTTCAGGCTCAGGAGATAGGCGGCCGAGATGAGCAGCTGCATAAAGGTCTTCTGCCGCGCGGTCAATCCCAGGTTCCGCTTTTTGACCACCTTAATGTAATCGTCGATGAATCCGATGAGCCCCATGCCCAGCGCCAGGCCGATACCCGCAGCAAAGGTGGTGATTTTCTGGGTATCTGAAAGCTCGCCCTTCACGCCGGCGCCGGTGGTGACGGCCGTGACAAAGGCCAGCAGCACAGCGCCAAAGCAGCCCATGATGATCAGGATGCCGCCCATGGTGGGGGTTCCCTCCTTGGACTTATGCCAGGACGGGCCGATATCCAGAATGGTCTGGCCGAACTTTAACCGCCGGAGAAAGGGCACGCCCCAAAAACCTAGCAGCATGGTGATGGCGAATCCGGCCAGCGCGCCGAACATGGGAATCAATCCGTTCATTTCCAATACATCCAATCCGTCGCCGCGGTCGACTGCATTTCTCTCTCCCCCGCCCGCCGCCCGCGGATTCCGCGGCGGGGGGCCGCCCATGCAGCGGCCCGGGGA
>DXVY01000142.1 GCA_019417145.1 Clostridiales bacterium | reverse complement strand
GAATATGAAGCGGGAAACGATAAGGAGGAATAAAGCATGATTCGAAGATTGCTCAAGCAGGTCCGGGACTATAAAAAAGCGTCTTTACTGGCTCCCCTTTTCACCGGCCTGGAGGTCTTGATGGAGGTGCTGATTCCGTTTGTTATGGCCTCTATTATCGACAAAGGAATTGAAGCCGGAAACATCGGCCAGGTTTACCTATACGGCGGAATTATGCTTGTCATGGCCTTTTTTAGCCTGGCGTTCGGCGTTCTGGCGGGAAAGTTTGCAGCGCGGGCGTCATCCGGCTTTGCCTGCAATCTGCGGGAATCCATTTATGAAAATGTACAGACCTTTTCCTTTTCCAATATCGATAAATACAGCACGGCCGGGCTGGTTACCCGTATGACCACCGACGTCACAAATATTCAGAATGCGTATCAGATGATACTGCGCATCGCCGTAAGGGCGCCGCTGATGCTGATTTGCAGTATGGTGATGTGCTTTTTCATCAGCGTTCGGCTCAGTTCTATTTTTTTGTTTGCCATTGTAGTTCTGGCAGCCGCCTTATTCTGCATCATGATTAGGGCGACAAGGGCGTTTAACCAGGTATTTCAGAAATATGACCATCTGAACGCCAGCATACAGGAAAATGTCTCGGCTATCCGTGTGGTGAAGGCGTTTGTACGGGAAGATCATGAAAACAGCAAGTTTCGGAAAGCGGCGGAAAAGCTTTATCGGCTGTTTGTGAAAGCGGAGGGGACCCTGGCGCTCAACAACCCGGTTATGATGCTGGTTGTGTACGGCTGCATTATTGCCCTTTCCTGGTTCGGCGCCCATTTCATCGTGGCGGGAGACCTGACCACCGGCCAGCTCACCTCCCTATTCAGCTATGTTATGAGCGTACTTATGTCCCTGATGATGCTTTCCATGGTGTTTGTCATGATCACCATGAGCGCCGCCAGCGGAAGGCGTATTGCCGAAGTATTGGAAGAAAAGGCCGACCTGACCAATCCCCCACATCCCGAAACAGATATTCCCGACGGGCGGATTGACTTTAACCATGTGCGCTTTTCCTATAAGCATGGAAGCGGGGAGGAAACCCTCCGCGACATCGACCTACACATTCGCTCGGGCGAAACCATCGGCATTATCGGCGGGACCGGCTGTGGCAAATCCAGCCTGGTCAACCTGATCAGTCGGCTATACGATGTAGATCAAGGCAGCGTATGCGTGGGCGGCAAAGACGTCCGCGTCTATGACATGGAAGCGCTGCGCAACCAGGTGGCTGTGGTGCTCCAGAAAAACGTGCTCTTTTCCGGCACCATACTGGACAATCTTCGCTGGGGCAAAGAGGACGCCACCGAAGAGGAATGCCGGGAAGCCTGCCGGCAGGCCTGCGCGGACGAATTTATCCAGCGTTTCCCGGATAAGTATAACACCTGGATCGAGCAGGGCGGCAGCAACGTGTCCGGCGGACAAAAACAACGGCTGTGCATTGCTAGAGCGCTTTTAAAAAAGCCGAAAATCTTAATATTGGACGATTCCACCAGCGCGGTGGATACGGCCACCGACGCCAAGATCCGCCAAGCCTTTGCCACAAAAATCCCCGGCACAACCAAACTGATTATCGCCCAGCGCATCACCAGCGTCCAGGACGCCGACCGCATTTTGGTTCTGGATAACGGCACTGTAAACGGATTCGATACCCATGAAAAGCTGCTGAAAGAAAATACAATCTACCAGGAAATCTATAAAGCACAAACAGAGGGCGGCGGCGACTTCGATCAGCCCGCGGCAAAGGGAAAGGACGGTGTCCGATGATGGAAGCGGTAAAACGGACCAAAACAGATAAGAAACAGTTGGTATCCACGCTGGGACGGGTGCTCAAATACATGTGGAAAAAGTATAAGTTTTCGTTTGTCCTGGTTGTTGTCTGCATTTTAGGCTCTGCCCTGGCCACCCTGCGCGGCACCCTGTTCATGCAAAGCCTGATCGATGACTATATCCTTCCACTGACGCAGGCGCAGATCCCGGATTTCTCTTCGCTGGCAGGCGCTCTGCTCTCCGTAGCGGGGACCTACGCTGTAGGCATTATCTGCGCCTACGCCTATAACCGCATCATGGTCAATGTCAGCCAGGGAACCATGCGTAATCTTCGCGTCCAGTTGTTCCAGCATATGGAGTCCCTGCCCATCAAGTATTTCGACACCCATGCCCACGGGGATATCATGTCGGTATATACCAACGACGTGGACACCCTGCGCCAGCTTATCAGCCAGAGCATCCCACAGGTCATCCATTCTCTGGTGACCATCCTTACATCTTTTGTGAGTATGCTGGTTTTGGATATTCCCCTGACCCTTCTCACCCTTGCCATGATCGGCGTCATGCTGCTGGTCACATCCAAAATTGCCGGCAAATCCGCGGTCTATTTTGCAAAACAGCAAAAGGACCTGGGACGGGTCAACGGATATATCGAGGAAATGATGGATGGGCAAAGGATAGTCAAGGTCTTTTGTCACGAGGAAAAAAGCCTGGAGCAATTCCACAGCCTGAACCAAGAACTACGGGAAAGCGCCGATAAGGCCAATACCTTTTCCAATATCACCATGCCGGTCAACGCCAACCTGGGAAATATCAGCTATGTGCTCTGCGCCGTCATCGGGGCCGTTCTGGCGCTGAACGGCTATGCGGGACTGACCCTGGGCACGCTGGTTTCCTTCCTTACGCTGAACAAAAATTCCACCCAGCCGGTGAGCCAGATCAGCCAGCAGACCAACAGCATTGTGATGGCCATGGCGGGCGCCCAGCGGATCTTTAACCTGATGGACCAGCGGCCGGAGGAGGATCACGGCTATGTGGAGCTGGTCAACGCCGTGGAAAATCCGGACGGAAGCCTGTCGGAAACAAGCAAAAGGACCGGCATATGGGCGTGGAAGCATCCCCACAAGGCCGACGGGTCGGTTACCTATACAAAGCTTGCCGGGGATGTTGTCTTCAACGACGTGGATTTTGGATATGAAGAAAACAAGATTGTCCTTCATAATATCAAGCTCTATGCGACCCCGGGACAAAAAATCGCCTTTGTTGGCAGCACCGGCGCCGGAAAAACCACCATCACCAATTTAATCAACCGCTTTTATGACATTGCAGACGGTAAAATCCGGTATGACGGCATCAATATCAATAAAATCAGGAAGCCGGATCTTCGACGCTCCCTGGGTATGGTCTTACAAGATACCCACCTGTTTACCGGAACGGTCATGGACAACATCCGATACGGCCGGCTGGATGCCACCGACGACCAATGCATCGCCGCCGCAAAGCTCGCCAATGCGGACGGCTTCATCCGCCGGCTACCCGACGGCTACCAGACCGTGCTGACGGGCGACGGCGCAAACCTGAGCCAGGGCCAGCGGCAGCTTCTGGCCATTGCCAGAGCGGCCGTCGCCGATCCGCCGGTTTTGATTCTGGACGAGGCCACCTCCTCCATCGATACCCGGACCGAAGCATTGGTACAGGAGGGCATGGACCGACTGATGAACGGGCGCACCACCTTTGTGATCGCGCATCGGCTGTCTACGGTCAAAAACGCCGATTGCATCATGGTATTGGAACAAGGGCGCATTATAGAGAGGGGAACGCATGAACAGCTAATTGAGCAGAAAGGCCGGTATTATAAGCTGTACACAGGGAACAGCATCGGCGCCTAGGAATATTGAAAGCGTTCGCGGCCTGCCTGCGTGCGGGCAGGTCGCAAAGACGCCTTTTGCGCCCCCTCCCCTACCCGGGGTCCTGCCTGTCAAGACCTCCGCTGAATGGGTGGTTTGCATAGGCCCTAGAAGGGCCCGGCACCGACTTATCTCCTCAAAGGGCGCCGACTCCTACCATCCCCCCCTACTTCCCGTAAGCGGGCTCCAGCAGCCTATGCGATACCATCGTTTTTTTGCGGTTCTGTATACTTTTGCTTCGCAAAGGCAGGCTTTCCAACGAAAAGACTCCGCTGAAGCCTTCTCTGCCTACCTCCAGTCCAACCGGTTTTTGGATTAAGCGACAAAAACCGCCCGTCTCATAAGAGACGGGCGGTTCGCTATTTGTAATGGAGATTAATACATTCCGCCTGCGCCGGCAGCCGCAGCGGCGGCGTTGGCGGCAGCGGCCTCCTCCTTCTTGTCGGCGACCAGGGACTCGGTGGTCAGCACCATGGAAGCCACCGAAGCGGCGTTCTCCAGGGCCGAACGGGTGACCTTGGTGGGATCCACAATGCCGGCGGAGATCATATCGGTATAGGTTTCCTTATAGGCGTCAAAGCCATAATTGACCTTGTCGCTGCTCTGGATCTTCTCCAGGATGACCGAACCCTCCAGGCCGGCGTTGGCAGCGATCTGGCGAATGGGAGCCTCCAGCGCTTTCAGGACAATACGTACGCCGGTCTTCTCGTCGCCCTCGGTCTCGTCCACAAGCTTGGCCACAGGCGCAATGGCGTTGACCAGAGCCACGCCGCCGCCGGCCACAATGCCTTCTTCCACGGCGGCCTTGGTGGCGGACAGCGCGTCCTCGATGCGGAGCTTCTTCTCCTTCATCTCGATCTCGGTGGCAGCACCCACCTTAATGACAGCCACGCCGCCGGACACCTTAGCCAGCCGCTCCTGCAGCTTCTCGCGGTCGAAATCAGAAGTGGTAGACTCGATCTGCGCCTTGATCTGGCCAATGCGGGCCTTGATGGCATCGGAGGATCCGGCGCCGTCCACGATGATGGTGTTCTCCTTGCCCACCTTGACCTGGCGCGCGCGGCCCAACTGATCCATAGTGGTATCCTTAAGCTCGAGCCCCAGCTCCTCGGTTATGACCTGACCGCCGGTCAGAATGGCGATATCCTGCAGCATCTCCTTGCGGCGATCGCCAAAGCCGGGCGCCTTGACGGCAACACAGGTAAAGGTGCCGCGCAGCTTGTTCACAATCAGGGTGGAAAGGGCCTCGCCCTCCACATCCTCCGCTACGATGACCAGCTTCTTGCCGGACTGGACGATCTGCTCCAGCAGAGGCAGGATCTCCTGGATATTGGAAATCTTCTTATCGGTGATCAGGATCAGCGGCTCGTCGATGACCGCCTCCATCTTCTCGGTATCGGTAGCCATGTAGGGGGTGATGTAGCCCCGGTCGAACTGCATGCCCTCCACAACCTCGGAATAGGTCTCGGCGGTCTTGGACTCCTCCACGGTGATGACGCCGTCGGAGGAAACCTTCTCCATGGCCTCGGCAATCAGT
>DXVY01000141.1 GCA_019417145.1 Clostridiales bacterium | reverse complement strand
AACCTGTATTATTCCGAGGCGCAGGTTGCCCTTGCCAAACGGCTTTGCGCGCTTTCCGGCATGGACAAGGTTTTTTTCTGCAACTCCGGCGCCGAGGCCAACGAGTGCGCCATCAAGCTGGCCCGCAAGTTTTCCTTTGACACATACGGCAGGGGACGGGGCGAGATTATCACCCTGCAAAACTCCTTCCACGGCCGCACCGTCACCACCCTGGCCGCCACCGGCCAGGAGGTATTTCATAACTTTTTCTTTCCCTTTACCGAAGGGTTTTCCTATGTCCCCGCCGGCAATATCACCGCCCTGGAGGGGGCGGTGACCGCGGCTACCTGCGCCGTTATGATTGAGCTGGTGCAGGGAGAAGGGGGCGTTTGTCCCCTGGATAAGGACTATGTAAAGGCCCTGCGCAGATTCTGCGACGGCCATGGGCTGCTGCTCATTGTGGACGAGGTGCAGACCGGCGTGGGCCGCACCGGCAGCTTCTATGCCTATGAGCAGTATGATATCCTCCCCGATATCGTCACCACGGCCAAGGGGCTGGGCGGCGGGCTGCCGGTGGGCGCCTGCCTGTGCGTGAAAAGGCTGGAAGCGGTTCTGTCGGCCGGTACCCACGGCACCACCTACGGCGGAAATCCCATCGCCTGCGCCGCGGCCTCTTATGTGCTGGATAGGGTCAGCCAACCCTCTTTCTTAAAAGAGGTTGCGGAAAAGGGCGCGTATCTGCGGGAAAAGATCGGGCAGATGCCCAACGTGGCGGCCGTCCGGGGCCTGGGTATGATGCTGGGCGTGGCTCTGGAAAAGGGGAGCGCTCGAGATGTGGCGGCCGCCTGTCTGCAAAAGGGCCTGATCGTCCTCACGGCCAAAGAGGTGATCCGGCTGCTGCCCCCCCTGAATATTACATACGCGGAAATAGACCGGGGCTTGACGGCGCTGCGCGAGGTGCTGGCTGCCCTGTAAACCGTGACGAAAGGAAGACGCGATATGAAACACCTGCTGAAAATGCTGGATCTTTCCGGCGAGGAAATTATAAGCCTTTTGAACCTGGCCGACCAGCTCAAATATGAGCTGAAGCACGGCATCCCCCATCCCCACCTGGCCGGTAAGTCCCTGGGAATGATCTTCCAGAAGGCCTCCACCCGCACCCGCGTGTCCTTTGAGGTGGGCATGTACCAGCTGGGCGGTCAGGCCCTGTTCCTGTCCTCCCATGACCTGCAGATCGGACGGGGCGAGCCGGTGGAGGACACTGCACGGGTGCTTTCCCGTTATCTGGACGGTATTATGATCCGTACCTTTGAGCAATCGGAGGTGGAGACCCTGGCGGAGGTGGGCTCTATCTCGGTTATCAACGGCCTGACCGATTTCTGTCATCCCTGCCAGATCCTGGCCGACCTGCTGACCATCCGGGAGATGAAGGGCCGGCTGGAGGGCCTGAAAATGTGCTATATCGGCGACGGCAATAACATGATGAACTCCCTTATCGTGGGCGGCCTGAAGACCGGCATGGAGGTTTCGGTGGCCTGCCCTGAAGGATACGATCCCGCCGCCGAGGTATTGGAATTTGCCGCCGGCTGCGGCGACGCCTTCCATCTGCACCGCACCCCGGCTGACGCGGCCAAGAATGCGGATATCATGATCACCGACGTTTGGGCCTCCATGGGCCAGGAGAGCGAGCGGGAGGCCCGGAAAAAGGCCTTTGCCGGCTACCAAATCAACGCCGGTCTGATGGCCCTGGCTAAACCGGACGCTATGGTGCTGCACTGCCTGCCCGCCCATCGGGGCGAGGAGATCACCGCCGAGGTCTTTGAGGCCCATGCCGATGAGATTTTCCAGGAGGCCGAAAATCGGCTCCATGCGCAAAAGGCGGTTATGGTCACGCTTATGGGAGATAAGAAGTAGACAAGGATATTGCGAAAAGCGGGCGCTGTGTTTTCAGCGCCCGCTTTTCCTTCTCTATTTTCACCTATATAAATATTTGAAATTTGCCGTCGGGGAAAGGTTGTCCCGTGGGAGTTTAAGCCTACCGTATGATTGGCGACGCCGACGCTTTGCGCGTTTGCGACCGCTTTTCATAGGCATAGTTCAACGCTCATCCGGGTTTAATTAACAAGTTTATATATAATTGATGGATCGAACACAATCACAGAATCTCAAACTGATAGGGAAAGGCCTCCATCTCCTCCTCTATCTCGTAATCGGCCAGGTTGACGATGGGCTTCCCCTGACGACGGGCGTAGGCCAATGTGCCGGCAGTGCCCCCGGCCTGCCCGTCATAATAGGTCAGCACCAGCTGACTGTTGTCCACCATAAATTGATTGCGCCGCTGATAGCAGCCCCTACAGTACCCGTCTGCCAGGTACTCCACATGGTCCGCCTGCTCTAGCACCCGGGCATAGCGCCGCCGCCAGGCCTCCGACCAGCCGGTATCCTGCCCTCTGAAGGGAACGGCGCAGTAAAGCTCCACGGAAACGCCGCGCAGCCTTCTTCCCAGCAAAACCAGTTCGGCGGCCAGAAGATCAAACCCGCGAGCGGCCCCTGTGTAAAAGCGGCTGTATCCCTCGGAAGCCAGAGCGAATATGGAATCGGTCAGTTTATCCTCAAAGGCGGTGTACTGCAAATGATTTTCCTCGAAGGGAAAAGGAAATTTCTCCGGCCGGTAGCCGGTAAAGCAACAAGCCTTGATCTGGGGCACAGGGCTCGCCTCCTCATACCTAAACATTATATCCGGTATCCATGCTGTCGGACGGGGCGGGAAACTGCCGGCTTTTCCACATTTTGCGATAGGCGCTGGGCGTCAGCCCGGTCTGTCCCTTGAACAAAAACAGCAACCGATTTTCGGTTCCCGCTCCCACAGCGGCGGCAATGCTTTCGATAGACTGGTCGGTAGAGCGGAGCAGCTCCTTCGCCCGGCCGATACGCTGCCGGTTCAGATATTCACCGGGAGAACAGCCCATATGCTTTTTGAATTCCCTACAGAGATGGTACTTGCTTACGCGCACCGCCTCGGATAGCTCGTCCAGGGACAGGGGGGTATCAAAGGCCCGCCGTATCAGATCCGCCGCTCCTTGGACAAAGGCGGGGATGGGTAGATTGGCCGCCGCCCCTGTGAGAAAGGCGGTAAGCAGCTCCATCAGCAGCCGGGAGCACTGGACTTCCGCCTGGGGATGCTCCGCCCGCTGCAGCTCCAGAATATCCCGCAGAGCCTGGGGAATAACAGTATCGCCCACAGCTATGACAGGCGGACTCTGCTTGGCGAACTGCTTGTAATATCCTTCGCTGGTGGCGCCGTAAAAATGCACCCAAAGAAACTCCCAGTTGTCCGGCGGCTGGGCGGTGTATACATGATGCTCCATGCAGTTGATGAACATGGCGTCGCCCGCGCCCAGAGCATGGGTTGCGCCCACGTAGCGCAGTTTTCCCCTCCCCGACAGGGTATAGAGCATGAGGAAGGAGGGCAGGCGGGAGCGCTCGGTAAAATACCCGGGAAGGGTCCGAAAATAGCCTGCCTCCTGCACATAAAAGAAAGAGGCCAGGGCGGCGGCGCTGGGGGTGTGGATCAGGCGGACCGAGTCGGCCGTCCAATCGGTGGTGTATTTTTCTATGGCCGGCTCCATGCGCGCATTCCCCTTTCTGAAAATATTTGCCGCCTTGATACGCGGTTCCCGGCGCCCTTTACGGACATGCACCGGGATCTCTTCCAATCACAAGGGCTTTACCAGCAGGCTGCTGCCGTCTTGGCCGGCCACCACCTCGATATGGGCCGGGATACGGTCCCGCAGTTCCGCCACATGTGAGATCAGGCCCACCAGCCGACCCTCCTTTTGGATGTCGGCCAGGGCCTTCATAGCGGCCTCCAGTGTCTCGGCGTCCAGGGTGCCAAAGCCCTCGTCGATAAAGATAGAGTCTAGCTTAACACCGCCGGCGTAGGACTGAACCACCTCAGCCAGGCCAAAGGCCAGGGAGAGGGAAGCCAAAAACAGCTCGCCCCCTGACAGGGTGCAGACCCGGCGTTGGCCGCCAGTATGGGCGTCGGTAACCTCGATGTCCAGTCCCCGCAGAGCATTTCCTCCCACGGCGTCTACCCGTACCAGTTGATACCGGTTCCGACTGAGGCGGATGAGATACCGGCTGGCGGCTTCCACCACCTCGTCCAACATTAGGCCGAGGATAAAACCGTGCAGCGGCGTACGGTGGGGATTTTTTCCACTGATAAAGGCGGATACACGGGCAATGCGGCCATAGGACGCATCCAGCCCCTGCTGCCTTTGGGCGAGCTGTGCCAGACGGTCCCGCGCCTGTTCCAGCTGCTGCATGCGGGCGGCCAGACGGCCCCTTTCCTCCCGCGTCTGCGACAACCGCGCCGCGGCCTCCTGTTTGCGGGCGGTAAGATCCGAAACGTCCGGCTGTTCCTTGCCTACCAGAGCCTCCTCCAGCTCGGCTATTTTGTCGGCGGTCAGCCGTAGGCTGGATTCGTGCTGTCGGATGCGGGTCTCCATCTCCTGTATGACCGGTGGTTCCAGCAGCAGTTCGGCGATATTTTCATCCGGGGACAGCCCGGCGGCCATGACGGCCCGTTCCAGCTCCCGCTCTGCGTCTATCCGGCGGGCATCAGCCTCTCGACAGGCATCTTCGGCCGCCCCTGCGGCGGCCTCAGCCCGGGAGAGGGCCTGGCCCTTTTCCTCTCGCTCTTTTTCCAGAGCAGCCGTTCGGATCTGTAGGCTGTCGGCCTGCTCTTTGAGCTTTTGCAGCTCGGCCTTCAGCTGCGCGTAATCGGCGCCGGCCGGTAGCCGGCGGAGTATATCTCCTTTGGATGCCGTTAGGGCCGCCAACCCCGCGGTCAGCTCGTTTTTCCGTGCTTCCGCCTGGCTTAGAGCGGCCTCGGCCGTCTGCTTTTGCTCTTTGAGCTCCCGCAGTCCGTCCTGATATCGCTGGAAGGATGCGGCCTTGCTCACGGCCGCCTCCAGCCGGGTTTTACAGGCGTCCCGCTGCTTTTCGGCTGCGGACAAATCCTGTAGGGAGAGGCCGGCGCAGGTCTCTTGCGCCTGTTGCAGGGCCTCCTGCGCCGTTTGCAGGCGGGCGGCTGCCTCTGCGGCCGCCGAACGGCAGGCGTCGGCCTGGGCGCGGGCCTTGCGCACGGCCTCGCGGGTTTCCTCCAGCCGGTCGTGGCCGCCAGCCGGGGCCGCGCCAGTGTGGGGGGCGGGATGATGGGTGGCGCCGCAAACCGGGCAGGGCGCCCCCTCCCGCAGCTCTGCGGCCAGCTCTCTGGCGGCGTT
>DXVY01000140.1 GCA_019417145.1 Clostridiales bacterium | reverse complement strand
ATGATGGATCAACTCAGCTTCAAGGAATACGAAGATCCATTCAAGGATTTAGAAGACTAGAGTAACGCTAAGGTGCGGTTGGCGTTACTCATGACGCGCCTTTAGGCGCTGCTGGTATTATGCCCTTTTAGGGCCATCATCCATGCCACGTCCTTTGGGCGTGGTCTTGACTTAGAGCGACAACCACCGGCATGGCCGGTGGGGTAAGAAAAAGCGAAAGCATCGATTAGAAAAAGAAAGACCTCCTTTGGTAAAATGGAAGCGGGTAACGCCACCGCACCAGAAACCAAAGGAGGTCATGCCCAGATAGACAAAGAAAGCTTATCACGCAGGGAGAATTTTGAATAATGGGGAACAATGTTTCGTGCGTACTGGAGCCTGCGCTTCCAGACTCGCTGTACGAATGCTTACAGGATGAGTGTATAAAATCGGATGTTAAGCGTGGATGTAAGCGTACCGATCCAGCCGCGGCCTCATACAACACTAGATTAAGAGACGGGCTGGACACCCGTTTCACGAGTGCTCTTGACTTTATTGGGACAATTTTCGTACGGAGGCCCGCTCTACAATAGAGGAACTCATCAGGTATTCCGATTGGACCGGCTGTCCGCTGCGCAGGGCGTTCATCAGTTCGATGACTTTTTTGCCAATGGCTTCATAGTTCTGGGCCACACTGGTCAGAGGGATCTCCAGATGGCTGCACAAGGAGCTGTTATCAAAGCCGGTCAGCGATAAATCGTCGGGAATGGAAATCTTCAGCAGATTGGCCTGCTGCTCCACATAGGAAGCCAACAGGTCGAACGCGCAGATAAGCGCGGTGGGCGGCGCTTCCAGGGCCATGATATCTTTCAGATATTGATTGACGCGGTGGGCAGCGTCCGGGTTATTTTCCCGCAGCATGATATCCTCCACGTCGTTTTTCTTCAGTTCCGCGACATACTGGCTGTTGAGCTGAATCCCATTATCCGTCAGAGCGGCGATATAGCCTTTGAAACGTAACAACTCGTTGTGCGTGTTGAGATCGTGGCAGTAAAAGGCGATACGCTTATGCCCTTGATTGATCAGCCACTGAGTCAGATTGTACATGGCGTCGTAGTTGTTTGTGCTGACATAGGGGATATCAATATAGGGCAGCTGCCGGTCCATAAACACAATGGGGATCTTCTGTGCCTGCAGCTTGGTGTACAGCGACAGGTTCTGGTAACTCTCAATGGGCAGGCAGATAAGCCCGCCGATGTTCATGCGGGAAATTTGATCGAGAATTTCTCTTTCCCTGTCCAGCCGCTTTTCCGAATTGAACAGAGTGATGAGGTAATGGCTGTTCTGCGCTTCCCGCTGAATACTGCTGAGTATGTCAAATTGCGAGGCGGAAAAAGGCATCAAAAGCGGAATGTGTTCATAGACCGCCGAGGGGGCCACTGCCTCCCGGGGGCGCTCTTCCGGAGGAGCCGGCGATTCCCCGTCGGTGGCGATTACGGTAGAGCCGTTTTTTCTCGTGCGTTGTATGTACCCGTCGTTAGCCAGCTCTTTCAAGGCGCGGGCCGTGGTGATACGGCTCACGGAATACTGCTCCATCAATTCGAATTCCGTGGGGACTTTCGTGCCCAAAGGCAATGCGCCGCTTTTAATTTTTTCCCGGATATCGTTATAAATTTTTTGATATAGAGGCTCGTAGGATGTCTCCATGGTAATCCCTCCGGTACTATTTGCTATATACAGTATACCACAGCCTATTTGATATAGCAAATAGAATTTTACAGAGATATCCGAAGCACAATGACGAATAGGTGTTTCACGGTTAGCGCCGGCCAGTAACATCCTAAGAAAACCAAAGCCCAGAGGTCTTTATACCTCTGGGCTTTTTTGCTGCCTGCCCTACCGGGTTGGAGCATAGCAGACGATAATCATTAGGCAATGGGTTTAGGTGTCTGGAAAGGAACCCTATCCTCACAGATTTGGCTTATTCAGACGTGACGGATGTCTTATTGGTTTTGTGAAGGAAATAGAGCCCTGCACTCGCAAGCCCGGCTGCCACGATAGCCATTACATACAGGAGGCCCGAATCGCCGGTGGTGGGAGAGGCGGCATCGGAAGCGGTATTCGTCTGTCCGGTGGTTGGCGTCGTGGGCTGGGGTTCCGGAGAGACGCTGGAATCCGGCTTTTCCGGCTCCACAGGGGACTCCGAGCCATACTGCACCAGGTACTGTGCCGAGGCCAGCCACTGCTCGTTGTCGAAGTCCCGGCCAAGAACCAGCACCTTATCCTTGTACACCTTGACAAAATATCCCTGCGCACCCTCGATGGTGGCCTGCGCGTCACTCCACAGATAGGCCACGGAGGCCGTATTGAAAATCGTCGGCAAATTCTCGTCCCGCTCTTTCATGTTGGAAGCGGAATTCATTTCCCAATGGCTGTGGCCGCTAAACAGGATGACCTCGGGATAGTCCTTGAGGATCGCGGCAAATTCCTCCGCCCGGTCAATACCGTGCCATCCCTGATATTCGTAGGTGCCCGCCACCGTATCGATAAGTCCCTGGTGCAGGAACACATAGATCGGCCGGTTTTCATCCCGCTTTTCCGCCAGCTTTTCCCGGAACCAGTTCAGCTGCTCATCCGACAGATAGGCATACAAGCCGTTTCCGCCCATCTCGCTGCCCAGGAAAATGAAGTGGGCGCCGTCGATCCACTCGTCAAAATAAATCGTTTTGGAATCTGGATTGGTGTATTCCAGGAAGGTTAACAGCTTCTGCTTATCATTGCCCGGCCCATAAAAATCATGGTTGCCGATGGCGCAGCGCACCTGCGATAGATCAAAGCCGGCCTTTTCGACCAGATCCTGATAAAGCTCGTATTGCCTTACCGTACCGTTGTCCGCGATATCCCCGTTGATCATGATACCTTTGCTGTTCGGGGACAGCTGCTTAACCTGTTTGAGCGCACTGGTGAAATGCTCGTTGTGGATAGCCGCCGTGGCGGGGTTATCGCTCAGATGGATGTCGCTGAATACCTGAAACTCATATAGCGGTTTGCCGAAATCATACTCGTTGCAGCCTTTCGGCAGCATGGCGGTGGCATAGGTTTCCGAGAGCCGTTTGCCCCGCGCGGCGTACACCAGAATCCGATCGGCGCCGTTGGGGATCAGGGTGTTGGCCACCATCGTATACGTGGTGACCTCTCCGGCGGCCTTAATCAGGGGAAACGAGGTATAGTCCGCCAGCTTCCCCTGCGCATTCCCCCAGAAAGCCGCATAGGAATCCGGGATCGCGTCCTTGCTGGCCGTGATGGTCAGCTTGCCGTCGGCCGAACCGGTGAAGCGGTTGTTCCGCTCATAGACGGCGGAGGCTGGCGCCACAAGAGCCGTGTTCTTCTCGTTAATGGTGATGCCCGTCTGCGCCAACACCGTATACCCGTCGTTTTCACATAAAAAAATGGTGTATTCCCCGGCGGGAAGATTCTTCAAATCCTGACGGACGGTATATTCGGATTCAAAAATATTTTTGGCTTTCCCGGATGTGTTGCCGTCTTTGGCCACGTAGTACCACCGGATGGATTGTATCGCTGCGCCGGGCGTCTCGCCGTTTTTATATATGCCTACCCAGTCATTGCCCGTCCCGGCCGCTGTTATCATAATGGCCTCGCCCTCGGTATAGGCCGCCTTGTCCGTACTCAAGAGAACGCTGTCCGCAGAAGCGGAGAACGGAACGCAAGCGGACGCCGCCAGCAAAAGGCTGGATATAGCCGCCAAAATTTTTTGCCTGACTTTCAAGTCTCAGACCTCCCTGCTTATGCTTTTCAAAATTTCGCGTATGCTTGCGGATTTTCTTTCCATACAGGCCTGTCGGGACGGCGGCTGACGCCGCCGTCCCGGTTTTGTGGGCTCTGGTAAAAAGTCCCATCACGTATAAAGGCTGCTGCGAAATGTCCTCATGCGCCTTTTAAGACCGATTTCCCGCAAAGGGACCAACCTTTTTCTTAAACAGGATGAAGACAACTCCTCCGGCAATGACCAGTACCCCTGCCACAATCAGCACAATCCACAGCGGGCTGAAGCCCCCCTGTTCATCGATATTCGTGGGTGTGTCACTGCTGTTGGAGGTGGTATCCGGCTTGCTGGCGCTTTCGCTGGATTGGGTGGGAACGCTGGACTCCGGCTCGGCCGCGTCCGAAGCATCGGAAGAGACCGGTGCCTCCGAAGAAACGTCCTCCGGCTCGGAGGAGGCCTCCGCCTGAGAGGCGGCCGTGGTTTTAGCCGGGGTGTCGGGGGCTTTTGTAGTCGCATTCGTGTTCGGTTTAGTCGTGGGCTTGGCGGGGGCGTTGCCCGCCAGCTCCACTATCGGCAGGTCGGGCGCTTCCCAATATCGCTGATAGGAGGGGTTGGCCCAGGACACATAATAATCGCGGGCCCCGTTTTCGTCCATATCGTCATTGATACCAAAGTTGAAGCCCAGCCAGTCGCCGGCCTTGTGATTGCCCTTTTCCGACCAGGGAATGCTGATTTCGCAGAGATAGTCGCTGGCATTGCGCACGCAGCTGGCGGTTGCGGTTTTGATATTCGTCTTGTTGGAGGTCAAGGCGCCGGTGGACGGTTTGCTGTTGCGCTCATAGGGGTTCACCAGCAGCTGCCAGTTGCCGCTGTTGTCATAATACCTGCCCAGGTCGTCCGCCGTCTCCGAAACAAAGAGGGTCACCTGCTCCGTCATAAAGCGCACCACAGAGGAGGGGGCGTCCGCCGGATCGCTGGGCGTCTTGTCGGTGGCGGCGTATACCAGGAAATACAGGTTGTTTTCATCCCACATGACCCTGGCATAGGAATCCTTCAGCGGCTTATCCGCGGCGTTATAGCGGGTTGCCGTCTCATCGCCGGCCCAGATGACGGAGATTTTATCGGTGGTGTTCCAGATGGCGTCAATTTTACCGTCGATAACCGGCGTGCCATACTGGGCCTTAGGGTTGTCGTCCGCCAGGCTCCCCATAGGGCAGGCGAGAGAAAGGGCCATGGCCGCGGCCAATACGATACTCCATTTTTTCATATGCTGCTCTCCTTTATACAGAGGACTTATCCGCCGGGCCCTCTCGCCTCTCCTGTTAAGGCAGGCCGGGCTTACGCGTCGTTCAGGATTGCCCTTGGGCCGCTTTTTTGTACACCGTCAGCAGAGCCGCCGCCAAGGCCGCGGCCGCGAGCGCGCCGAACCACACGATACGGGAGGACTCACCGGTGGTCACATTGTCCGGCTCGGTGGGCTGGGTGGGGTCGGTGGGATTCTCCTGCGTGGGGGTGGAT
>DXVY01000014.1 GCA_019417145.1 Clostridiales bacterium | reverse complement strand
ATCCTGAGCTGACCGGTGAGATTTTAAAGGTCATCCGCTCCTTGGCCAAAGAGCATATGACCATGGTAATCGTCACCCATGAGATGGCCTTTGCCCGAGACGTGGCCGACCGAGTGGTCTTTATGGACGGCGGCGTCATTGTGGAGGAGGGTGCGCCCCAGAATGTGATCGAACGTCCCCAGAATCCACGCACCAAGGCTTTCTTGCAGCGCTTTAGTGGGGAATAATTTTTGTACGCCGGAGGATAAGCCTTCGGCGTTTTCTCTTGCATAAAGAAAAGCAAGACATGGCTGATGTATAATTTAACGCTCGCCTTTGCATGCGTTTCCACACTCCAGAATGGATAAAAAACACGATCTCAATATGAGGCGGTATCCCGCCTAATAATAGATGAATTGTTCGCGTAGGTGCCAAAAAAACGCTCCGCTTCTACCGAGCGTGGGCCTGTTTTACATGGCGAATCTTTAGTTTGCGCGCGTTGTTCCCACTGATAATTGGGGACGGTTTTCGCTTTTGTGCCAAAACATAGAGCCGCCACTGCGCGTATTCTCCATTAACCGTTTGCATTACTCTGTATGCTGGCATCCATTCGTAAGATTTAGTGCGGCGGCCGAAGGCTCATAGTATTCTCGATTCATTTAAACCGGAACACAAGGTCCAATTGGGACAAATTTGAAGCGGGGGAAATATGACTTTTGTACGGATTGATACAAATGGAGATAAAACCGGTATTTCGCCCGGGAAAAGGCGGCGGGGACACTTGTAAAACCGCAGGAGATAGGGTATCATATAACCATGCTGCGGGAGAAATTGGTCATGTTGACAAGGCCTGCGCCCGTATGATTATATAACGGCTTTCCCTTTTTTCAATCGGGTTGAAAGGATTGGAGTGGATATAAATGCATAAGATGACTGTTAAGGAAATGACCGGGCTGATCGAAACCAAGCTGTCTCACAATTTCGGCGTCAAGCCCGGACAGGCGTCGGACGACTGCTTTTACAAGGCCTGTGCGCTGGTGCTCATGGACATCATGAAGGAACGGCGCAGCAGCTTTAAGGAGGAGGTCGCCGAGTGCGACGCCAAACAGGTTTATTATTTAAGCATGGAATTCCTCATGGGCCGTTCATTTAAGAACACCCTGTACAATCTGGGGCTGGAAAAGGTCATGGCTCAGGCACTGGAGGGGATGGGCGTTCGGCTGGACCGGCTGTATGACCTGGAGCCCGACCCGGGGCTGGGCAACGGCGGGCTGGGCCGGTTGGCCGCCTGCTTCATGGACGGCCTGTCTGCCGGCGGCTATCCCGCCATGGGATACTGTATCAAATACGACTACGGTATTTTCCGGCAGAAGCTGGTGGAGGGCTGGCAGACCGAGATGCCGGAGTTTTGGCTGCCCGGCGGCAGCGCATGGCTGGAGGCCCGCCCGGATGCGGCGGTAGACGTCAAATTCGACGGACAGGTGCAGGAGTGGTGGGACGGTACCTACCACCATGTGGAGATGAAGGACTGCACTGTGGTCCGCGCCGTGCCCTACGACATGCTGGTGGCCGGCAAGGACGGCCGGGCGGTCAATGTACTGCGCCTGTGGAGCGCGGAGGCTCCCGCCGGTATCGATATGAAGCTGTTCAATCAGGGAGAATATGTGAAGGCTATGGAGCGCAACGCCATGGCCGAGGTCATCAGCAAGGTGCTATATCCCGAGGACAACCACATGGAGGGAAAGAGCCTGCGCCTTCGGCAGCAGTATTTTCTGGTGTCGGCCTCTATCCAGGATATCCTGAAGCGTCACCTGCGCAAGTATCAAACCCTAAATAATCTGCCCGAAAAGGTGGCTATCCATATCAACGACACCCATCCCGCCCTGTCCATTCCCGAGCTTATGCGCTTTTTCCTGGACGAGTGCGGTTATACTTGGGACGCGGCCTGGGACCTGGTCACCCGTACCACCGCCTATACCAACCACACGGTTATGAGGGAGGCGCTGGAATGCTGGCAGGTGGACCTTTTCAAAAACCGGCTGCCCCGTATCTACCAGATTGTCACCGAGATTGACAATCGGTTCCGTTACAAGGTCTGGTGCGCAACCGGTGACGCGGATTATGTGGAACGCACCGCCATCATTCAGGGCGGCGTTGTGCGCATGGCCAATCTGTGCGTTGCTGCCTGCCACAATGTGAACGGCGTATCCCGCTTGCACAGCAATATCCTCAAGGAAACGGTCTTTAACGACTACTATAAGCTTACCCCCGAAAAGTTTACCAATGTCACCAACGGTATTGCCCACCGCCGCTGGCTGAATCAGGCCAACCCTCTTTTGGCGGCCTATATATCCGATCTTATCGGCGACGACTATGTATCCGACGCATCCCGGCTGGAAGAGTTGATGAAATATGCCGACGATAAGACGGTGACGGATAGGCTGGGCGAGATCAAACAGGCCAATAAAGAACGGCTGGCGGCCGCTATAAAGAAGCAGTACGATATTGCGGTGGATCCGTCCTCCATCTTCGATATGCAGGTCAAACGCTTGCACGAATATAAGCGCCAGCAGATGAATGCGTTGCATATCATTTCCGACTATCTGGAGATTAAGAATAACCCCGGTAAGGCCTTTACGCCGCGAACCTATATTTTCGGCGCCAAGGCGGCTCCCGGCTATTACGTTGCCAAACAGATTATCCAGATGATCTGGCAGCTGGGCAAGACCATCAACAATGATCCGGCCGTGCGGGACCTGATTAAGGTTGTGTTTATGGAGAACTATAATGTGACCTTGGCCGAGCTCATGATGCCCGCGGCCGAGATCAGCGAACAGATATCCCTGGCGGGCACCGAGGCTTCCGGCACCGGCAATATGAAGTTGATGCTCAACGGCGCCATCACCCTGGGCACAGAAGACGGCGCCAATGTGGAGATCCATGAGGCAGTGGGAGACGACAACATCATCATATTCGGCATGCGTACGGAAGAGGTGGAGCGGCTGCGGGCCGCGGGTTACAACCCCGCGGGGTATTATTATAACAATCCCCAGCTCAAGGCTGCTGTGGACTATATCAGCCAAGGCGCCTTCTCGGATATCGGCCGCAGCCTGACTTCGTCGGATTACTATATGGCTCTGGCTGATTTTGCCGACTATTGCAAGGCGCAGGATACGGCTGAGGCCCTCTGGAAGGATAGAGCTCGCTGGAACCGTATGTCTCTCGTGAATATTGCCAAGGCCGGCCGCTTTGCCGCCGACCGGGCTATCGCCGATTACGCCAGGGATATCTGGCATATGACGCCGGTACCCTCCACCAAAAGAACACAGGGGAAATCTCAGAAATAAAAGCAAATGGCAGAAGCACGGATCCCCCTCTTTTACAAGAGGGGGATCTGTTTTTATGAATATGCCGCGTATGCATTAGAATTGTGAAACTTTTCCAGGAAAGGAAGAAACGCAATGCCCCAACCGATCTTTTGTTCCCGAGACACGCGTTATAAAGAGCCCTTTGGCGCATTGCCGGCCGGGGATGATCTGCGTCTTTCCCTGCTGCTGCCTGATTCGCAGGAGCATCCGGTGCTGTCCGCCAGGCTGCGTCTTACAAGGGACGGCGAAGACCAGCCCCAGCTTGTGGAGATGGCGCCGGGCGAACGTCAGGCAGACCATCGCTGGTGGAGGTGTTCGGTTGCGCCGACCGAGGGCCTTTATTGGTATGATTTTGTCTTTACCGACGCCACGGGGACCTATCCCGTCACCCGGTTTGACGGCGGTAACGGCGGTCTATCGGCCGACGGCGGCCGGTGGCAGCTGACGGTCTACGACCGGGATTTTCAAACGCCTGCTTGGCTGCCCGGGGGCGTTATGTATCAAATTTTCCCCGACCGGTTCTGCAAATCTACGGCGGCGCATATCCAGCCGGCCGATCGGTGTGTTCGCTTGGACTGGGGTGGACAGCCCGCCTTTCGCATGGGGGACGGTGGCTGCACCCTGGGCAACGACTATTTCGGTGGGGATTTGCAGGGTATACGGGAAAGGCTGCCTTATTTGCAAGCCCTGGGAGTCAACTGCTTATACCTGAATCCCATTTTTGAGGCCCATTCCAACCATCGGTACAACACGGCCGATTACATGGCGGTGGATCCTGGGCTGGGTAACGAGGAGGACCTGCGGGAACTGTGCCGAGAGGCGGGGGAACGGGGGATCCGAATCATCCTCGACGGCGTCTTTTCCCATACCGGCGACGACAGCCGCTATTTTAACCGGAAGGGCAGGTATATCAACGTCGGCGCCTATAACAGCAAGCAGTCACCCTATTATTCATGGTTCAAGTTCCAGCGGTGGCCCGACGTCTACACTAGCTGGTGGGGAATTGATACCCTGCCCGAAACGGTGGAGGAAGACCCCGAATTCAGTGATTTTATCACGGGCGATCAGGGCGTGTTGCGCCACTGGATGCGGCAGGGCGTCGCCGGCTGGAGGCTGGATGTGGCCGACGAGCTGCCCGACGGATTTCTGGACCGGATCCGCGCAGCGGCCAAAGACGAGGATCCACAGGCCTTGGTACTGGGTGAGGTCTGGGAGGACGCCACCAACAAAATCAGTTACGGCGCCAGACGACGGTTTCTGCGGGGCAGGCAGTTGGATTCGGTTATGAATTATCCCTTTCGAGAGGGCATTATCGCCTTTCTCACCGGCGGAGATGCCTGGCGGCTGATGGAAACGGTCATGGAGCTGCTGGAAAACTATCCCCAGCCGGCGGTACACACGCTCATGAACCATATCGGCACCCATGACACCCCGCGTATCCTTACGGTCCTGGGCGGCGAGGCGGCGGCGGGAAGAGATCGGGAATGGCAGGCGTTGCAGCATATGACCTCCGAACAGAGGGAAAAGGGTTTGCGTTTTCTCCGATTGGCCGCTCTGCTCCAGTTCACCCTGCCCGGCGTGCCCTGTATCTATTATGGAGACGAAATGGGAATGGAAGGCTATGGCGATCCTTTTAATCGGGGATGTTTTCCATGGGATAACCTGCCGGATGGCGCCATGGCGCCTGCGCAGGGGGATACGCTGCCCGCCCAGGGACATATCCTGGATTTTTACAAGGCTTTGGGGCGGTTTCGTCGGCAAAATCCCGCCTTCGCCGCGGGACGGTTTATTCCGGTGTATGCCGGAACCGGCCACATCGCCTATATACGGGACGCCGGCGCCCCAGCGCCTGGGAACCAGGTGCTCATAGCCGTGAACCGCTGGTGCGATCCCGAGCCCATTGACCTGCCTGACCCAAAATGGGAAAAGGCTCGGGTGGTGGCGGGTACGCCGCCCCATAAGGGCAGGCTGATGGTTCCTGCGGAAGGGTTTTCTGTATTGGTTCTGTAAACCGCCAGGGGAAGCGGAGATATCAGCTCGGGGGATAGCGAACGGGGAGCACGACGGTAAGAATAAAGTCGTTATGGGTTCGCTTCAAGGCGCTTACAGAAGGCGGGACCGGGAACAAATAAAAGGGGCGCGGGGTCGGCAAGACCCTCGCGCCCAAAATTATTTATGCTAATCCAATACGTAAATTTCAACATTCCGTACGCCGAAGTTATAACATTCACCCTTGGTGTTGAAGAAAAGGTCTACCGTGATACGTCCCTTTTTGGCAAATCCGCCGGTATCGGCGGCCACAGCGTAGCCGTAAATGTAACTGCCGTCCGTGGTGCGGATAAACAGACGGGTGCCGTAGGGAATCTGCTGCGGATTGACCGCCACATAGCCGGTCCGGGCCCCACGGCCGGTTGAGGTAGCCGAGCCGATGGGCGCTGTATAGGCGGTGGCCTTTCCGGTGATCAGCTTGGAATAGCTGACCGGTCTGCCGCTGGAATCCAGCTCTATGGGCGTCTCAGGTTGCAGGGTAGAGATGGTGTCGATATCGGCGCTGGTATAAGCGACGTCGTCGTCGTTACTTTCCACCGACGCGCTGGCGACGGCTTCTTCCTTGGTCCCCACAATGGTCTTTTGGTGCACAGGCTCCTTGAGCACGGTTTCCTCTACTGTGGTGGTCTCAGCCAACTCCCCGTTTACCAGCTTATGCCGGTAGGTTACCAGCTTGACGCCCTCCTGGCCCTCGGTAACCCGGGTCTCGCCTGCGGGGAGCTCGGCGGAATACTCGGTTGTTCCCTCATACCCAATGGGGATCTCCTGGGTTGTCACCTCATAATCCACCGAAATTACATCGATGAACATGCCGTCGGTCAGTTGGTCGGTCAAATCCGCGCTGACCATATCGTGCTCGTCAATTTGCAGGCCCAGATCCTCCAGCGCATCGCTTACCCTGCCGCCGGTGGTCCGATAGGCATAGGTTTGGTCGCCCATGGTAACGGTGACGTCAAAGGCCCGGGTAAGGGTGAGCTGCGGGTAGCCCGCGGCGGTGTCATAGGTAATCAGATCATCCTCCGCATAGGCTATGCCAGCCTGCGTTAGAATGGTCTTGGCATTGCTGCTGAAGGTGCGCACGGTGGTGATCTCTCCGCCGTCGTTTATAGCGACGGTTTTAGCCGACGCGCCCACCGTGATGACGGTGGCGGCTCCTGCCACAGCCAAAACGGCGGCGGCAGCGGAACGGCTACAGACCTTCCGCAGAACACCGGCAGTCATCTGCCGTATTTTTCCTAACATGCAAAAACTCCTTCTCCGTAAAAATAGGGCATTCTTGAACGCACGGAAAAACGCGTTCCGCCCAGCTGTAGTTTACCAGCACGATTAGGATTATATGCAGAAAACCCCGACAAGTCAACCTTTCCGGCCGGGCCCGGACTATGCAAAATCTACAAACTTTTGGGCGGTTTCAAGCTTGTTACAATGGTTACAGACCTGTAACCACCCCCTAAAACCGGGTTTTTCTGTCGATTTGCAGATGATGATTTGTGCAAAATAACGTATTGTTGTGATCTACGTTCACAATTAAGGATTTTCACAGTATTTATGGGGGAAAGAATACGAAAAAGCCTCGATTTGAAGGCCCGATTCCCATAAAAGAATGGTTTTTATCCCCATTTTGTGGGAACGGTTGCCGTTGGGGCTTTGCCTGGAAACGGGGAGTCTTGTCCTTGTGGAGCTGCTTACTTAGTATATGCTGGACCTGTTTGCCATATGCTGCCCCTTGCCTTTCGGTTCCGCAGTGTCTATAATAAACATACCGACAAGAATCTGCAAAAGGGGAGGCGGATTGGATGAGCGCGTATTTAGAAATCGGCCGGGAAAACGATAAGCGGATTGACTGCTTTATCCTGGAGCAGAACCAGTGCGAGCCCCATTTTCATTCTAATATAGAACTGATTTATTTGCTGGAGGGGGAAACCGAGGCCACCATCAACGGCGCCACCCATCTATTGCGGCCCGGAGAGATATCCATAGCCGGCAGCTATGACGTCCATCGGTATATTACCCCGGCGCGTTCCCGGAGCATTCTGCTGATTATCCCGGTGGACCTGGTGCCCAGTTTTGTTTCCCGAAGCAAGGGAAAGACCTTTGGAGGGCACTTTTTGGACGCCGGTCCTGCCGCCGCACAGATCCGATCGGCGGCTGAGGTATTGCTTGCGGAGAACGCCGATCCGGACCCACTGGTATGCAAGGGCTATGCCTATGCCATCCTGGGCGTGCTCTGTCGGGAGCTGGGGTTGGTGCGGCAGCCCAAAACGGGTACCACCGAGCTGGCCAGGGAGATACTGGTCTTTTTGGAGCAGCATTACCTAGAGGATCTGAATATAGAAAAGCTGGCCCGTGCCTTTGGCTATAACAAGGATTATTTGTCTCGTTTTTTCAATGCTTATCTGGGATGTGGTTTCAACCGATATCTGAACCTGCTCCGTTCCCGCCACGCCGCGCGGCTGATGGACCAGACCGACCAGCCCCTTACCGCCATAGCCTTTCAGTCGGGATTCGGCAATTACAGGACCTTCAACCGCGCTTTTGCCGTCTCCTACGGTATAACCCCCACCGCCTATAAAAGTCAATTGCGCAAGGATATACAGGCATAATAAACCTGAACATAAGAAAAGGACCGCTCACAGCGGTCCTTTTCTTATATCCTATTTCTTATGAGGCGGCCGGCTCAAATATGAGGCTGAGGTAATTGAGCTGATCCGGGATATCGCTAACAAGGCTGAGGGTCAGCTTGGTCTGGCCGTTTTGAAACACAGAGGTTTGATACGCCGTAGGACCCACGGTTTCCACCGTCGTCTGGGCCTTTACGCCAAATATTTCGCTGTATTCATCGCTCAGGGCCAAATAGTCGTCGTTGCGGACCTCGTTGGATTCTATATAAGCTTCCACGCTGGCCAGCTGATCCGACACAAAGGTGTAACAATTGGTTAGGTCTACGCCCTTTCTGACAGCCAGATCGTACACCGGCGTGCCCGACACGGTTTCAAAAGCGCACCAAATCTCTCCCTCCGCCGAGGTGTCCTGGACCATATCGGGTTCTACGGCGGCCAAGTCCTCTCGGCTCATGCCGAAACGGATTCCCGATTTAAAACCCTGGATTTCCGATACCGGTTGCGCGCTCTCCTGGCTGGTCGTCGACTGGTCCGCCGTACTGGAAGATTGGCTGACTGTGGATGGGGATGACGAGGTGCTGGTGGTGTCTTCGGCTGGCGTTCCGGAACAGCCGGCCAGAGCAAGCAGACCGGCAATCAATATAACACTAAGTATTCCTTTCATGGGCGTCCTCCAAAACGTTGTTCTAGGTGGCTTATATAGAAATTACGTCTACTATATCATAAATGATAGCTCATGGCAAGAACCCATGGGTTGAGGCAAATAAACAGCAGATCGAGATATGGATTTCCGCGTCGTCTAATAAAAATCCCGCAGACAGAGCGTCTGCGGGATAGACCATGCAAGTATGGGGTTAGCGCTTGGAGAACTGGGGCGCGCGACGGGCCGCCTTGAGGCCGTACTTTTTCCGCTCCTTCATTCTGGGGTCGCGAGTCAGCAGGCCGGCCTTTTTCAGCGCGGGCCGCAGGCTCTCGTCATACTGCAGCAGAGCGCGGGCGATGCCGTGACGGATTGCGCCGGCCTGGCCGGTTACGCCGCCGCCGTTCACCCGGCAGACAATGTCAAACTTATCGATGGTGCCGGTCAGATTCAGGGGCTGACGAACAATTAGCTTTAAGGTCTCCAGACCGAAATAGTCGTTGATATCGCGGTCGTTGATGGTGATGGCGCCACTGCCGTTATACACCCGTACGCGGGCGACAGAGCTCTTCCTCCTGCCCGTACCATAAAAATGCGGTTTGCTCTCGTACATGAAAAGCTGCCTCCCTTCCATTAAAGCGCCCAGGTTTCGGGCTTCTGTGCGGCGTGCTTATGCTCGGTTCCCTTGTATACATGGAGCCGGGTAAGCGCCTTGCGACCGATGGTGGTGTCGGGGACCATACCCTTTACGGCCAATTCCATAGCCCGCTCGGGACGGGTCTTCATCAGGGTGGCGTACTTGACCTCCTTGAGGTGGCCGATGTAGCCCGTGTGATGCCGATAATACTTCTTCTCCAGCTTATTGCCGGTCAGCTCTACCTTGTCCGCGTTGATGATGACCACATGATCGCCGCAGTCGACATGGGGCGTGAATTCCGGCTTGCCTTTGCCGCGCAGGATATTGGCGGCCACCACGGCGACCCGACCCAGCCGTTTGCCGGCGGCGTCGATCACATACCACTTGCGCTGCATATCCCTGGCCTTTGCCATATAAGTGGACATATTCGCAACCTCCTGTATCTATTTCTTTCTTTTGAGACGTTTGTTATCATAACACAAGCGGCGTCCCCTGTCAACAGCAAAACGCCAAAATTTTAATCCGCGCAGTTAAAACTCATTATATCTCGCTTATTCTCTTGTATCCTCTTGATATCTCTTGCTTGATTTTTGATTTTTTGTCCGCTATCGCGGGATTTTCTTTTTTCACGCCTTATGGTACAATGTAGGCCATAGATGAATGGAAAGGCGTGAAAAACGGCTTATGCAGAAGCTAATGAGCGTTATGCGCGCGGCCATGGAGCGATACGATATGATTCAACCCGGCGACCGGATTGCTGTAGGCGTATCAGGCGGAAAGGATTCGGTGACCCTACTGACCGCAATGGCGGAAATGCGACGTTTTTATCCTGTTGCCTACGAGCTGGAGGCGGTGACCCTGGATATGGGCTTTGGGGGCGACGATTATCGTGAACTCAGGGAGCTCTGTCGTCGGCTCAGGGTGCCATATACGATACGATCCACCGATATCGGTCCCATCATATTTCAGACCCGCCGGGAGGATAACCCCTGCAGTCTTTGTGCACGGATGCGGCGGGGGGCGCTCCACGACGCGGCAAAGGAGCTTGGTTGCAACAAGGTTGCCTTGGGACATCACCTGGATGACGCGGTGGAGACCTTTTATATGAATCTATTAAACGGCGGCCGAATCGGCTGTTTTCAGCCGGTTACCTATTTGTCCCGCAAGGGGCTGACCATGATCCGTCCCATGGTGCTGGCCTTTGAACGGGATGTGATTCGAGCCTGTCGGAAACGCAATCTGCCGGTGGCTAAAAGCGCCTGCCCGGTGGACGGCGCGACCGATCGGCAGAAGATAAAGGAATTGATCCGCGCCCTGGAAAAGGACTATGACCGGTTGCGGATCAAGACCCTTGGTGCTATGCAGCGGGCCGGCATCGACGGCTGGGGAGGAACGGAATGAACGGCTGGCAGAAGCGTTCCCACGGGAACGGGACGCCCGCAAGGTATTTGTTGGGGCGTTGGGCTGCCCACAGGAGGACTGTGCGCGGTATTTGGTTAAAGCAGAAGGGAATGCGCCTACAGGATTTTGCTGTATCCAGCTATGCTATAAAGAGGCCGGCATTTTTAGCCGGCCTCTTTTTATGGGCGCCTATATGCCATCCGTTTTACGGGTGGTCATGACTACCCCCAAGGCCCTGCTAATCAAGCGCAAGAATGTGAGGTGAGAGGGCTCTACAGATTCTTAGTATCTTAATTTATGATCTGTTGACAGGCTATGCTGTTTTCTATATTCCGAGGGCGTTTTGGTGGTAAAGCGTTTGAATACAACCGAAAAGTAATTGCTGGTATCAAAATGCAGCTGCATCGCGATGTCGGTGACGGGCAAATCGGTCAGCAGCAGCTTCTTGGCGGCTTCCACTTTACAGGAATTGATGTATTCCCTGGGTGATGTTCCCACTTGTGTCTTAAATTTCTGTTTGAAGCGGGGAAGGGAAAGATCCGCGGCGTCGGCCAGGGCTTCCAGTTTTATATAATCGTAAATATTTGCATGAATGAAGGCTACCGCACGCTGTATATCGGGAGATAGGGGCGTGCGCTTTTTTTCCGCGTAATGCAGCAAATGATACAGAATCATTAGGATGCTGCAGGCGGCCTCCATCCTTCCAAGCTCCCTATTTGCCCGTATCAGGGACAGGCTGTTTTCAAAGAGCCTCCGAATGTGTGCCGTGTCGGCTGCTATCACATGCTGCCGCATATCCGACAGGCCCTGCACAAGGTTTTGTATGTACGGCGGTGCAAGGTACAGCAGCCCGGCCGGGGAGCGGATGTCCAGCTGGAACCAATACATCTCGCAGATGGAAAGGGGTTCCCGCCGCTGCTGTGCACTTCGTTGGGGCGGGAGACAAAAAAATCGCCGCCGGACAGAAGGTATTCCCTGCCGCCGGTGAAAAAGGATATCTTACCTTTTGCAATATAGGTAAATTCAAAACAATCCTTATGATAGTGGGGCCGCAGGGCGGGAAGAGCCTGGGACTGCACATGTCGGCCCAAAACACGGATTCCCGGAATATGTATTTCCGGCTGTGTCAGCACCAGACGTTCGTCGTCCTCATAGTATTTGTCCGTCCATTCCAGGGCGTGCATATTTCCATCCCTCCTATGTTTAATTTTGTATCATCAACAATATTAAATGCAATATGATTGTTATAATAGTACACTATATAACAGATAAAGTAAATGGAATTAATTCCATTTACAAGACAAAATATATCTAAAATACCAAGGAGGGTTGATGATGAAACAGCATGGACATTTGCATCCCAGAGGGAATTTTATAAAAAGGTTGGTGATTTTTCTGTTAAGCATAGGTGTTTTATTACAGCCGCTGGGCGTATCCGCCTATTTGGATTCCACGGCAACGCTTGGATTGAGCGAGTTTTCCCACCATGATTTAGGATGGCACAAGGGGTCGTTCCAGGCGGAATCCAGCTATACCAACAGCGAAATCAACCGGGCGTTGGATATGATGCAGAGCGACCCGGATTTTACCTGGACCCACGAGCACGGCGTCTATCTGTATGCATATCTGAAGAGCTATCCCGAGCGGTTTGACGAGCTGAAAGAACGGATTCTGGAGGGCCGTTTTGAAGTCGGCGCGGGGTATTCTTCCCCCTACACCGGCTTTGTGACGGCCGAAACCATGGCGCGCCAGTTCCTATATGGGAAAAAATGGGTGGAGGATTTGATTCCGGGGTATACGGCGGATGTGTATTATAACACCGATGTGCCGGGTTTCTCGGCCCAAATGCCGCAGATTCTGAAAAAATCCGGCGTCAACTTTCTGTATGCCAGCCGTTCTTGGAATTTTCCCGACGCTAAAAACAATGAGTTTCGTCTGTGGAACGCGCCGGACGGCAGCGGCATCAACACCTTCTTTATGCACCATTACGGGGATAATGTATGGGACGGGACCCTGGACAGCAACGCCTACATCGAGCGGATGATTGCGGAAGCCGACGGCGACATGGAGGAAAAAAACCTGGGCAAGCTGCTCCCCGTTGTGCGGGGGACCGATTGCCTCATGCCTGCGGATTTTTCCCAGCGCATTGCCTCCTGGAATGCCTATGCAGAAGAAAACAACCTGCCCAAAATGGAATATATTACCCTGCAGAACGCCCTCAAGCAGGCGTTTACGGAACAAGCCGACCTGTCTGCCGACGCTCTGTACGGAGAGTGGCCCAACAAATGGTTCTATGAAAACGCCGCCTCCGACTACCGCACCTTCCTCGACCAGCGGGAGGCGGAACGGTATCTTAGGGCTGCCGAAACCTTGGGCGTTATCCGGGCGAGCGTGGAGGGCAGCTTTGTCAACTATCCCACTGCCCAGCTGGAAGAAATCTGGCGCAAGGTGGATTTTGCCTGTCACGGCTACGCCCCCGCCGGGGTTATCGAAGATTTTAGGCGGATTTACGGAGAAGCGTATGAGGCGGCAAAGGCGCTGTATGAAGAGCAGCTACAGTGGCTCGCCGCACAGATTGGGGCGGACAGCGGCAAGGGCGATGCAGCGTTCAGCGTGTATAACGGCCTTTCCTTCCAGCGGGACGATCTGGTCTGTATGCCTGTGCCCGAAAACGCCCCCGCCACCTTCCGCCTGTTTGACGACGCGGGCAACGAGATTCCCTATCAGATTACGGCCGACGGGGAGCTGCTGTTTAAGGCCAGCGGGGTCCCCTCCTTCGGATACCGAACCTATTATCTAAAAGCCGGCAGCCCGGCCGGTTATACCCAAGGGCCGTCTGTGGGAACCGCTTGGACGGAAGATTTCTCCAACGACTACTATACGGTTACCCCTGCTTTGGGCGGCCTGGAACAAATTGTGGACAAGGAAAACGGCGCAAAGCCCCTTTTCGATACCCAGAAATTCAAGATTGCCGAACTGCTGGATTTCCAGTACGACGGCATGGGCGCCGGCGAGCAACTGTACATGTGGCAGCCCCACGATCCCGTCAGCATTACGGCGTACGAGATATCCGGTTGGACGTGCGTTGAGACAGGGCCGGTCCGCACGGTATTCGAAATGACGGCCGATACGGCCCGGGGGCCGGTAGCTCTGCGGGTGTCCCTTTACCAAACGCTGAAGCGCATCGACTTTGATTTAGATTTAGAAGATATGGATGAAACGGCGGCCAGACAGCTTCGGTTGATGTTTCCTATCCGTACCGACAGTCTGTTCGACCAACAGGGCAACGTGGTGCAGGAGGGAGTCAAGGTCTCCTACGAAGTGCCTTTTGGTTCGGTGGATATCGGGGACGAGGTGGTATCCGACTTTTCTTCCTTTAACGACAACAGCGCGGATCCCAACGATACCAACGATAGTAAAAACAAATCCATGCGTCCCAGAGAGGTGCAGAACTGGATACAGGCGGCGGACGACACCTTCCAGGTCACCTTCAGCTCCTATGGCCTGGGATGGGACTATCAGGATGCCACGGAAAATCCTGTAAAGAGCCCCGTGCTCCAGCCGGTGCTGTTGTCCTCCTCCGAGGCCTGCCACGGCAGTTACGGCCATTGGACGCAGCCGGGCGCGCTGTCCTACCATTTTTCCATGACCAGCGGGAAGCCCGGATACGACGGCGATTTGCAGGCAATAGCAGCCAATCATCCGCTGGAGGCGGTAGAGGTGGTTCCGGACGGCGGCAGCCTGCCCGAAACCTATTGCGGCATGGCGGTGGACGCGGAGCATTTTATTGTCACGGCGCTGAAAAAGGCCGAGGACGACATGGAAAACATTGTAGTGCGCGGATATGAAAGCCGGGGAGAAGCGCTGCAGTCGGTGCAGCTGACCTTTCCTTCCGGGGTAAAATCCGCGGCGGGCTGCAATATCATCGAGCGGGACACCGGTCCGGAACTGGCCGTGGACAATACGACGGTTACCCTGCCCACCGGAAAATGGTCCATCGACACCGCCAAAATACGGCTGGAGGGCATTGCGGATATGCCGTCGGCCCCCATCAACCTGTTGGCAGCCGGCCAACCGGACAGCGGCGTGACCCTTCGCTGGGACAGCCGGGAGGAAGCGGAAAGGTACAGCATTGAAGTGAGCGAGGACGGGGAAACCTGGGAGAAGCTGGCCGAAACCAGCGGGACGCGCTACCATACCCGTTTGGCATACGGCGCGTATCAATTCCGCGTCCAGGCCCTGCGAGACGGGAAAGCATCCCAGTACAGCCTGCCTGCCGGCCTCTCGGTAACCGCGGTGGTCCAGGGGGTTACGGCTACGGCCAGCAGCGTTTTCGATAAGCAGGTCGGCGACCTGGCGGCCGACGGCAGCGGCCTGTCGGACAACACCCCCGCCGCCTTCCACGACAACGACCAAAACGGACAGACCATGTGGCTGTCGGCCGACAATCCTTCGGGCGAAGTCTGGCTGGAGTTTGACCTGGGCAGGGTCTGTGAACTGGATAAGATGTATGTTTGGAACTATAACCAGTCTCATCCCGACCATCCCACCCTGTCCAACGCCGGCCTGAAATATGTGAACATCCTCTATTCCGAGGACGGAATCAGCTGGACAAAATACGAAAACAGCCAGGCCGAGGACAACGGTATGTACCTGTTTGCCCCCGCCGATGGCAGGGAGCGGCTGCAGGCCACCAACCTGGCCGACGGGAACGCCCCGCTGGACCTGGGGGGGATAAAGGCCCGGAAAATCCGGTTTGAAATCCCAAATGAAAGAGGCGTCGGCAATTACGGCTGGTATATAGAGGACAGCCGGAACAATTACGGCATCAGCGAGGTCATGTTTACCGAGCGGGAAAAGGCGCTCCGGGACGATCCCTGCGATCTGTTGAATCTGACGGTGGCAGGGGGCGTCATGGATCAGGCCTTTGCTGCTCAGGTGACCGACTATACGGCGACGCTCCCCATGGCACAGCAGACGCTGCGGGTCCAGGCCGTTCCCTATGACGCAGAGGCTATGGTATACGTGGGCGGGCAGATTGCGGAGCAGAACGTGGAAATCCCTCTGGAAGGAAGGGAGAGCATAGCCGTTTTGGTATTGTCTCCCGACAGGGCCCAGTGCAAAACCTATACCATCCGGCTGAAGCGGGACAACGTGATACAGGCGGTAAAGGCCACGGCCGGCAGTGTGGATACCCCCGCTCAGGACGCGGCAAACGCCATCAACGGATCTGGGATGCTTATGCGGGGGACCGATTTGAGCTTGGCCGTCCACGACAACCAGGTGAACGCCTTCAGTATGTGGAATACATCGGCCAGCTGTGCGGTGGAAGACGCCTGGATAAAAATTGATCTGGGCGCGGTATACCCGTTGGATGAAATGTGGATTTGGAACTTCAACCAGAGCTTTTCCGGCTGTGAAAAGAGGGGAATGAAGCGGGTATACATAGAATACTCCCAGGATGACGCGGTGTATATCCGCCTGGATAATCCCGACCAGACCGTGGAAAGGGGGATATACGAGTTCCAGATGGCCGACCAATCGGAGAATTTGCCGCCCACCAACCTGGCGAACGGTAAGGGCCCGGTGCAGTTCGGGGGCGCTCGGGCCAGATATGTGCGGATTTCTGCGGCAGGGGGCATAGGCGTGGGCAATTTCGGCGGATACACCGGCAGTGAATCCAGTTACGGCTTAAGCGAGCTGCGGTTCACCACCCTTCCCGACGCCTACACACCGGGAGACCAGAAGTCATTGGAGGACCTCATGGCGCTGCAAAAGCAGGCGGCGACATGGCAGCAGGCGGATTTTGCCGAGGAAGGCTGGGAGTCCTTTGCCGGCATTCGGGCCCTGGCCGCCCAATTGACCGAAGAAACCGATCCGGCGGACATCGACGCCATGTGGCATCTTTTGGATGGGGCCATGCAGGCATTGACCGACCAGACCTTGTCCGCATCCAAGGCGGCGGCCGAGAAAACCCTGGAAGGCCTGCAGGCCGCCAATGAAACTACGGCCGAAAGCATTCTGCAGGCCGTCCAAGGCGCTGTGAACGGCGGCGTGGAGGTGAGCTGGGAAAAGGCCTTTACGCTGGTTCCCGCCACCATTGAGACAGAGGGGCAAATCACCGGTTCCCTGCTTTTGCGCCTGGAAAATGCGCAGGCGCTGGTGGAGGTGAATCTTGTCATCCCCCGGCTGCCGGACAAGGATACGGAGGCGGTTCTGGCAGCGGAGGCGGCGGCCCGAGAAGCCTTGGCCGGGCTGACGGCCACAAATGACGTCACCGCCCAGCAGATTCTGGCCGCAGTGGAAGGGGCTGTGGATACGGATACCGTGTCCGTGGCCTGGAAGGACGCCTTCCGGCTGACCCCGGCCACTGGGCAGACGACCGGAAGTATTACCGGTTCCCTTGTACTGCGCGCCGGCAAAGCGGAGGCCGAGGTGGAGGTTTATCTGGAGATACCCCCATTGGCGCAGCCGATTGTTCTCGGAGACATGGATAAGGATGGAGAAGTGACCATTGCCGATGTGATGGAAGCCTGTAAGGTAATGGCCAGAGAATCGGTGGGGACTGATCCCACCGGAGATGAGATCCAACGTGGCGACCTGGACGGCGACGGAGAGGTCACCATCGCCGACGTGATGGAAATCTGTAAGATCCTGGCCCGTCGGGGCTGATGCGATTCCTTTTACCATCCACAAGTTTACACCTGTAAACGGGCGGCATAAAGGGGTCCTAAG
>DXVY01000139.1 GCA_019417145.1 Clostridiales bacterium | reverse complement strand
TGTATAAGAGACAGACATAGGGCAGACCTGCGTTTTTCAGGGAGGCGACAATCTCGTCATAGACGCCGCTGCGCTTTATGCTGCCGCCGCCGTAATGAAAAAGAACCTTTGTCGCCATGGATCTGAGTCGCTCGCCCACCTGGGTATGGCAGTCCCTTCCGAATACGATCTGGGTGGGACTGGTATAGGTAAAATCAATCACAGCCATTCCTCCTTTTAATGGTAGCATAGCAGATTTCGGGCCGCCCCGCAAGGTCGGCATGGGATTTCGTCACCAAGGCCGGTTCCTCTGCATACCATGTGAATAGCAGCGGATGAGGCAGAAGAAGGCTGGCGAGGTTGTATGTACATCCGGCTTCACGGAGGAAGGAGTTCCCTTCACGCCGTTTTTCCTTCTTCCCCTTCTGTTCCAATCACTGCATGGGGCCCCGGGCAGAAAAATCGCCTTCCTGTCCGGGGCCGCCAAAAGGGTACATACGGGCCGGCAGAGCCGGGCCATGGAGAGCGGCCGGAGAATATACAAAGCCCTTTAGAACCTCCACGTCTAGAAATCACAAAAGCCAGCGCCATCGGGCGCTGGCTTTTGCCGTTCCAAAGGGTTTACAGGGGCATCCGCCCCCCACTGTCTATGGGCTGTCTTAAGACTGCCTTGCCAGTATCTTGCAAATTTCCATCACGTCGGCAATGGTGATTTCATGGTCGCCGTCCAGGTCGCCCCGGAGAACCTCGTCCGTCGTGGGATCGGTTCCCGCGGATTCTCTGGCCATGACCTTACAAGCTTCCATAACGTCTGCGATGGTGATTTCATCGTCGTCGTCCAGGTCGCCCAGAAGGACAAGCTCGCGCAGCGCCTTTTCAATGGCCTCTGCGTAGCCGTTGACCGTTTCCTGCTCGGTGATGTTTTTATCCCGTTCCACGGCTGCAATAGCGTCGGTCACGGCCTGGAAGTTGGCGTATCGATCACCATCCAGAGCTTGGGCCTTTTCGATGGCCTCGTCCACCTTATCATAGTTGGCGGGTTTGTAGTCCAGATCGGCGATAGCCTCTTCGATGGCCGCGGCAAAGCCGTTGACCCTTTCTTGCTGGTCGGCGGGCAGATCCCGCACCACCGCCTCCACGGCGGCGTTCAGTTCTGCTACCGAATCATCGGTGAAGATGGACAGATCATCCGGAATCTTTGCGATGGCGTCGTCTACCGCTTTATAATCGGCCGTATCGCCCTGGGTTGCAACCTCCGCATAGAGGTTGATTTCGGTGAGCTGGATCCAGACATTGTTGTGATTGGCGTCCTGATGGTTGGGAATCTCCAGCTTGTAATACTGGTATTCCTTGGGCTCGTCAACGGCAAACCGCACCTCCACGCAGTTGGCGTCGGGCAGGTCGTTGTTGTCGGTCACGGCGTCGATGACCTCCCAGGTAGCGCCATCCGGACGGTCGGGATTATAGTTGTTGGAGCCGAAAAGGGTCCAGTTCTTGGGATTCCGGCCGGGCCACTCGGCGCTGTCGGTGCCGGTGGTGAAGGAATAATACTTGGCGGTAACCGGCTCGTTTACCGAGAAGATGATGGGCTGGGTGTGGTTGGAATTGCCGAATTTGGTGCCCATATTGCTGTCGAACATCTTGTCGAACCGCTCGTTGCCGCTGCCGGGGCCGGAGATGGAGATAACCTCCAGGGCGTTGTTTACCTTGCGCACATCCTGGAAGATGGCGGCGTAATCCGCTTCGGCCTTCTCCAGGTCGGTAAGGCCGGTGACCTCGGCCTGCACGTCGGCATCGGCCGCGTCATAGGCGTCCCGGGCCGCTTGGATCCGCTCGCCGCAGGCCACCGAGTAATCCACCGTACCGATAGCGTCGATCAGCTGGTCGATCTTTTCGGCCGGCGTCAGGGGAAGCGGCGGCTCCGGCTCGCGGCCTTCATACAGGTCGACAACCTCGCCGGCCGTCAGGGACCGGTTGAAGATGACCAGATCGTCCACCAGGCCCACCATGTTGTCCTGGGGATTATTCCCGGTCAACCAATAGGAGGCGCCGCCGATGGAATAATAGCCATAGTAATTATCGTTTTCGTTGGAATGATTGCGCTTGGAGGTAACGGCCCCTTCGGCGGCGATATCATAGATGGAAAATTGCAGCTGTCGCTGGCCGGCCAGCTCGCCGTTAAAGTAGACCGAATACACCTTGTCCGCATCGCAGGTGACGGTGATAAGGGCCCAGCCGCTGCCCACCAGGCTCCCCAGGCCGTCCACACTGAATTCGCTGGTGGTGGAATCGTAATTCCTCGCGCTGACGCGCAGGCGGTTGTTGTTCCCGTCAGCCTGGAGAATGAAGCGGTAGCCCCAGAAGCCGTAGTTGAACAGAACGGCGTTTCCCTTTATATCCTCCAGATTCACCCACAGGGATATGGTCGCCCCGTCCTTGGAATAGAGCAGGGGATCATACTCGTCCTGCTTCCAGCGGATCACGGAGTCGGTGGATTTGGTGTTGATGAATTTAGCGGATTTCTGGCCGTACTTGCCACCGTCTACAATGGAGACCTGACTGCCCTCGATAGGATCGATACGATCCTCGATATCACCGGCGGTGCCGTCCTCAAAATTGATTTCCACGTACCGGCCGCCGTTTGCCTCCAGCTGGCCGTTGTACTTGGTGATATCGGCGTCCTCCAGCAGCTGGACATTGGTGACAGCCGCCTTCTCCACCTCGTTCAGTCCGTTGTAGGCTTCTTCCGCAGCGGCCCGGTCGGTGTCAAAGGTGTCGGTGTAGGAAGCCAGCTTGTCGATTAGGGCGATGGCGTTATCCACCTTTTCCTGATCCACGGTGATATCGGGGTCGACCAGCCGCGCCACCTCAGCTGCGGTCAGCGCCCGGTTGTAGATAGCAAACTCATCCACCTCGCCCACCATATTGTTCCGGTCGCCCCAGTAGGTAGCGCCGCCAATGGAGTAGTAGGCAAAGTAATTGTTATTTTCATCGGAGGTATTGCGTTTGGGGGTAGCCGCGCCGTCACGGGAGATGTCATAGGGGGTGTAGGTCAGTTGCTGGCTGCCGGCGGCCTTGCCGTTGAAATACACCGTATAGGTGCCGTCGGCGGCGCAGGTGACGGCGATATGCGCCCAGCCCTTTCCGATCAGGTCGGCAAATCCGGGCACCCGGAATTCGCTGGTATTGTCGTCATAGCTGCGTGCGCTGACCAGCAGGTCGTTCCCGCTCCGGACAAGGTTGAACCGGTATCCGTAAAAGCCGGAGCTGAAGAGCACGGAATTGTTTTCTATGCTGTCGATATTGACCCACAGAGAGATGGTGGAACCCTTGTCGGCATACAGGAAGGGATCGTATGCATCCTGCTTCCAGAGAATCATGGAGTTTCGGGATTTGGTATTGGCGATGGAGGCGCCCTTACCGCCGTCTACACCCTCGGCGTCCAGCGTGACCGACGAGCCTACAATGGGCTCGATGCGATCCTGAGAGTCGCCGGCGGTGCCGTCCTCAAAGTCCATGTAGACCAGGCGGCCCTCATCGGCGTCGGCCAGGGTGTTGTATTTCTCATAGTCGGCCTTCCACTGTGGATCCACGGCCGTATCCCGGTCAAAGTTGCTTAAATACTCCCAGGCGGTGGGGGTCATGATACGGTAGCCTTCCTCATAGGGGTGGATGCCGTCGTTGTTGATGGTGCCCTCCGGAAGTCTTCCCTGAATAAAGTAATCCAGAATACCGATATTCCACTTGGCCTGAATATCAAACAGGGCGTTGTACATTTTCCGGTACAGGTCGTTATTCAGATAAGGGCCGGGCCAGAAGGTCACATCGCAATCCCAAACCTGGCGGGCGTAGGCGGTGATATACTCCATGGCGCCGATAATGGTCTTGGTATCCAGATCCTCCAGCTCGTAGCTGTCGCTGAGTTCGCCCAAAGGTTTCCCCTGGGTGGCGTCGTTGGTGGACAGCTGGACAACCAAATGATCCACGCGCGCGTTTTCATTGATCTGGTCCCGCATGCGGGTGACGTAGCTGCCGCTTTGCTCCACCAAGGTGGTGCCGGACACGGCCTTTTTCACTACGGTTACATCGTAGCCGTCTTCCAGGAAATCGGCGTAGCTGTTGCCGTAGTTGTCGCTTCCGTAGGTCACGGAAGACCCCAGGAAGTACCACACCGGCTCATCGGTGGTTTTTACGGTCAGGGTGGTGTTTTCGGTGTAGGCGGCGATTTCCTTTTCGCCGATGGTCACGGTTTTTTCACCCTTGTCGGTATATACGGTATAGTTTTCCGCCGTATGGCCGTAGGACTGGAGAATATTGCCGTCCTTATCCAGCACATAGACGGCGATGGGATCCTCGTCCTCGTTGCGCAGGGCCACATAATGCTGGCTCTTATGCATTACCGTCCGCACGCTGTCCTGCTCGGTGGAGAGGAGGTAATCAATGTCATAATTGAAGGAACCGTTTTCCAGCTTGATGGCGTTGTCGGGGGTGTTGCCCCAGAAGGCGCCGCCGGTGATGGAGGTTACCGTTCCCCGGTTGCGGATGCCGTAGCCGCCGCCGCTGGTGCGCACCTCGCCTACGAAAATACCGCCGGTGATGGAGGTAATGGTGCTGTTCTCCATATTATGGATGGCCATGGCGTTGTTGCCGTTCTTATTGAAGGCGGTGATGCCGCCGTAAAGATAGCCGCCTGAAATCAGGTCGATGACGGCGCCGCCTTGGTTCCGGATGCCAAAGGAGTAGGTGGAGCCGGGGGTCTGGGCGATAATATCGCCGCCGGAAATTTCCGCAATGCGGCCCTTGTTGTCAATGCCTATTGCTTCGCCGCTGGGGGTGGTGGTCACGTCAATGGCGCCGCCCTCCACGGTAAGCACGCCAGAGGCTTCATTGACAATGCCGGTGGTGTTGCCCGAGGCGGTCCGCTGGATCTTGCCGCCGCCGGCCGAGTCGATAACGGTCAGGTTGCCGCTGTTGGAAATGACGTAGTTCGAATCGGAGGAAAGGGTCTTCCCGTTCAGGTCCAGGGTCAGGGTTTTGCCGTTGGCAATGGAGATCGCTTCGGTATAGTCTTTGTCCAAAGCGATGGTCGCGCCGTTCGCCGCCGCCGCGATCTGATCCGCGAGGCTTTGGTCGGCGGCCTGCGCCGGTAGGACACCCGCCGTCACGCTGCATAAGACGGCAGCGGACAAAACGGACGCCAGCATGCGTTTATATTTCATATATTGACCTCCTTTTTCCCCAGAGCGGGGATTATTTATTTTTATTATACAGTACACGTCTGCAAAACACAAGGGAATCTACAGAAAAACACAAACAATATAACAA
>DXVY01000138.1 GCA_019417145.1 Clostridiales bacterium | reverse complement strand
GTGATGGACCGCCGCCCGGTCCGACGGGACGCCGGCATTGTCACCGGCGGCATGCTGGCCCGCATTGCCGTGAACGGCGTCTTTATCGCCGGGGTCTGCATGGCCCAATACGCCTTTAATTTCCTGGGCGGCGCCCCCGGGCAGGACGGCACCATCCTCTTTACCCTCTTTGTGGTCTTCCAGCTCTTCAACGCCCTGTCCAGCCGGGAACTTTCCACAGCCAGCATGTTCCGTACCCTGCTGCGCAATAAGCCCCTGCTGCTGGCCCTGCTGTGTACCTTCGGGCTGCAGGTGATCATCACCCAGTTCGGCGGACTCTTCTTCGGCACCGTCCCCCTCTCCTTTACCATGTGGCTGAAGATCATCGCCCTGGGACTGACCGTTATCCTGCTCAGCGAGGCCGTCAAACTCATCCAGCGGCTCGCCCGCCGGCGGAAAACCTCCGCCGCGCGATAAGCCTACGCAATCCCCTTTGCCCCCTTGCGGGCAAGGGGGATTTTTTTGCAAAATGCGTATATTAATTTTTAAATATAACACTCCAATATTGCAATATACGGGAAGGCGATGTATAATATTTACATAAGAGCGAGGGAAAGATATGGGAAAATATATGTGCAAAATAATAGAGAGCGCTTGCAACATTTTCCTTTTTATCGTATACTATAAATGAGAACGGAAGTCACATTCTATTGTTCTAAAGCAAGGGAGGTGGGTCCCATGCAGCGGCGGATGGGACGCGGCGTATAAACAGGAATAAAAAGGAGGCGGAGCGGTGAAGGGCAGAAGGATGATCAGTTTGGTTGTATGCGCCGCTTTGACGGCGGGGCTGCTGTGCGCGGCGCAGGACAGCCGGCCGGCAGAGGCGGCAGAGGCGTCGGAGGCGCTGCCGGCGTCTTTTGTGGAGCTCATGGAGGAGGAGGGCTTTGCCGGCGTTTCCCCGGAGCACCAGGACGACCTGTGCAATGTCATATTCGAGGCCGGCGAGGGCAAGCGGGTCCTGTATATCTATGACCGGCCGGTGAAGTATGTGGACGAGACGGGCGCGGTCCGGTTCAAAAGCGAGGAGATGGCCCAAACGGACAAGGCCAGCGCCGACGGCCGGACGCAATACGCCTATGAAAATCCGGATAATGATATAAAGGCCTATCTACCCCGGCGGGCGGCGGACGGTTTTCTGATGGAGAAGGACGGCTACCAAGTGGAATTTTTCCCCGAAGATGGTAAAAACAGCCGGGCGCGGCTGGCGGAGGGGGAAGAGCGGACGGCGGCGGTGTATGCCAACGCCCTGGAAGCGGACGCCGATCTGTCCCTGAGCTACACCCTGGACGGTATCCGGCTGGAAATTGACATCGAAGAATACACCGGGCAAAACGAGTATACCTTTACGGTGGATCCCCACGGGCTGGCGCCCCAGGCGCTGGAGAGCCATGTGCTGGTGTTCCAGGACCCGGAGACCGGCGAGGCGGTCTGTACGTTGCAGCCCATGGAGCTGCGCAGCGCGGCCTATGAACAGACCGGCAGCTATACGGATATAAGCTTTGAAAACCGGTATCAGCTCCAGCCGGCGGCGGACGGAAAATATACCCTGACCGTGACGCTGGACCAGGCGTTTTTGTCCGACCCGGCGGGGGCGCTTCCCTTGCGGGCCGTCGCAAATATAGAATGGCAGACGGACACCAGGGACACCACGGTATTCAAAGGGGATTCGGGAAATTACCACACCTCTGCCAATGACTATGTGGGATACTATCCGGCCGGACGAAGCAAGCTGCGGGCCATGAAGCTGGCCCAGATGGATGCCGGGAAGCTGAAATATATCAATCCGGACAATATCACGTCGGCCAAGTATTATTCCCGCGTGACCGGCGCGGCGGACAGCTGGGATCTGATCGTGGCGCTGCCCACCTTTGTGTGGGATCCGACCACCGTGCAATACGACGATATATCCACCCGGTGGGAGACCGTCCACACGGTCCGGCTTACCAATACGGCCGAAATGAGCCTGTATGTCCCAATAACCCAGGCGGTCAAGACCTGGCTGAAGGTGGAGCTGGCGGAATCCTCGGCTTTGGATTCCAACCAGGGGATCGTCCTGATGCCGGGGGACGACTGCCCCCAGACCAGCTATCGGATCTTCCGTTCGGCCGACAGCGCGCCAATCGACCGGCCGGCCTTTGTGGTGGAGTTCACGGAGGATGAATCTCTGGAGGGCGGGCTGTACTTTATCCGCAACGGGGGCTGCGAACGGTATCTGGACGTGGTGGACAACGGGACCGCAGCGGGGACGGGGACCTGCATTTATGATTTCCATGGCCGAAACAACCAGCTTTGGTATGTGAACAACACCGGATACGGCAGATATACCCTGCGGCCCTATCATGCGTCGGGGAAGTACCTGGCGGCCGAGGACGAATACGCCTCGCCCCTGGTCCTGTCCGATACGGCCCGATACTGGAGGCTGGTAAGGAACGGGGACGGAAGCTATCGGATGGTGGTGGTCGGATCGGAGCGGCAGGCGGCCGAGTCGGCGTCGGGAAGCGTCGCCAACGGGAACCCGGTCAAGACCTGGGGCTACGGCGGCGCCCCCAACCAGAAGTGGGTCTTTGAAAAGGCCTCCCAGATCGGCGGCGCCGGATTGTATCGGCAGGTGAATACGGAGACACCCAATTGTCTGGGATATGCTTTGGAGGTGTCCAGTAATTGCGTGCCTTTGCTGGATAAGGATGATACTTTGCAAACCTTTTTTGATTTGCGAGTAAAACCCAAGGCGGAATCTAAGGGCAAAAAGTGCCGTAAGCTGTCATCTCAAACAGCCTATATCCGGCCCAATGAATACAAGGTTGCCATGCGTATTGGAGTTGGGATGAAAATACCAAATAGTTCGATTGTATTAAACGACTATCATTTTATGGTACAGACTAATACAGGCGGTTGGGCTCACAAAATGGGAAAATATGATTCCGAATATTTAGGATTCATTAATCCGACAACCTATACCTGGGATTATTACAAATATGATGCTAATGGCAACAAAAAAGACTTTATTGCCAACGGTTACTCCAGCGATACTTTCTATTTTGCAGTAATACGATAAGACAGGAGATGATTCTATGCGTAAGAAGATAGCGGTTGTTTTACTGGGAGCGATATTGCTTTTGGGTCTGGCGGGGTGCACGCCGGCCGCCGGAAACGGGGAGGATACGGCGTCGCCGGATACCACCACCAGCCTAACCGACCAGGCGGCGGTGGAGGGATCGGCTGAAACCGATTCCGTGTCCGAGATCGTGTCCGGGGACAGCTCGGAAACCGCTCCGGAGGAAACGGATGCCACAGATGCCACCTATGAGGAAACGACCTATGACCCTGCGCCGCCGCCCACGCCCATCCAGCCGGAAACCCCGCAGGAACAGGAATCTGACCCCGGTCAGGCGGAGGAGCCCGCCGATACCGACGGCTGGGGGGTTGAACGAAAATTGGATACAATGGGTTTAGAAGAGGATCCAAACTATACCCCGCCGTACACCGAGGGCGGCACGCCGGAGGATTTTATAACAACCGAATATGACGCCTTGAATTTTGTTTCCAATTTTCAAAGTTTAGGAACCTTTAGTCAATCGGCCAATAATTTATGGCCGGCCAATATCATTGACGCTATGTTTCCGTTTGAGTGCGTGCGAAAAACAGATGACACCCACTTTTATGTAGTATACAAGATACGGCAGGGCGGCTACTACTATATGTTTTTTGAAACTTTTCCGAAGTCATTGGAAGGAGAATATCCCTCACATATACTGACCAATGTGAGCTATGTGTACAAAAAGCTCTCGTATGCGGATCTGGAAGACGTCATAAAACCGGGGATGTCCATTGCAGCGGCAGAGGCAATCGATCCCTCCTTTGACTGTTTTGCATTGGCCCACGTAAAAGGGTCTGTATTCAGACGGATGATTCTTACTGACGGAATGCTTATGACGGCCCACGAAAGAACCGAAAATGGAGATTTTGAGTTGACCAGCGCAGTGTTTCACACCGACTTTAAGGAAGACTTTACCGATCATGTTGATGGCCTGATCCACAACTATCGCATACTGGAATCGGACTATCCGGCATAAGAAAGCAGCCTGGCGGGGGAGTTTTCTCCCCCGCAAAAACAGGGAAGAGGTTCGACAAAAAAGGATAAAATCTGCAAAGAGAGGGAGGTGGCCCCATGCATAAGAAAATAGCAGCCGTTGTGCTGGCGGCAGGGGTGCTGCTGGGGCTTTCCGGGTGCACGCCGGCCGCCGGAAACGGGGAGGATACAGCGTCGCCGGATACCACCACCAGCCTAACCGACCAGGCGGCGGTGGAGGAGTCGGCCGAAACCGAATCTGTGTCCGAGGTCGCGCCCGGAGACAGTTCGGAAACCGCCCCGGAGGAAACGGATACCACCTATGAGGATAACACGTATGTCCCGGCGCCACCGCCCACACCCACGCCCATTCAGCCGGAAACGCCGCCGGCAGATGAGCCGGCAGGAGAAGAGCCGGGAGACGGGCAGCCCGAGCAGCCACAGGAACCGAAGGGCTATTATTGGCCTGAGAATCCGTTTTTCTTTGCCTATGACGATCCAGAGGTTGCACCGCCGGCTCCCAACAATGCGGGGACGCCGGAGGATTATATCACGGTGGAATATAATGTCAGCGATCTAGCTATCAGTGTGCAACCTTATGGTGGATGGTGCGTAAACGTCGCAGGTCGGGAGCCCATAACTATTGGGCAGTTCAATCGGGCGTATCCAATAGAGTGCCTGCGGCAGGTTGACGAAGATACCTTTTACGCGGTCTATAAGGTGGAACAGGGCGGTTACTTCTATGTGCATTTCCAGCGGATGTACAAGGAGCCGCATTGGGCCAATCAATATGAGGACGGCTATTATAACGGTGCCATCGCCATGACCGGATATTCATACGTGACAGAGAAACGTTCCTCCACGGATTATGCGGGGATAAAAATCGGAGATACCATAAACAAGGTTGCAGAGGTCGACAAAGCGGCCGACTTTTGGAAATTTCTTTATGCGAAAGATGAGTATATAGAGATTCGGCAGTATGTGACAGATGGGATGCAGCTCATAGTCTTAGATGTCAATGACCAGGGAGAATTCTGTGTGAGCCACCTGAGTTTTTATCCGGGGAGTATCCGGGATTATGAGAAGGATTTTAACGATCCCGATGGTCTAATCATCAATACATCCATTCTGGAACAGGATTTCCCGGGCTGACAGACAAAGCGGGGGAGTTTTCTCCCCCGCAAAAACAGGGAAGAGGTTCGACAAAAAAGGATA
>DXVY01000137.1 GCA_019417145.1 Clostridiales bacterium | reverse complement strand
CTTCCCCTCCGGCGGCCTGCGGTCCACCTTTGAGGTCAGAGGCTATACCGCCTGTGATCCCTCCTCCTTTGCCTTTGTGAAGGAAAACACCCTCTATATCCCCACCGTCTTCTATTCTTACGGCGGGGAGATTCTGGATAAAAAGACCCCTCTGCTTCGTTCCATGGAGGCCATCAACAAGCAGGCCATGCGGATTGTGGAGCTCTTTGGCCACCGGAATCCGGTTTACGCCAATGTTAAGCGGGTGCTGACCACTGTGGGCGCGGAACAGGAATATTTTTTGGTGGATAAGGAATTCTACAACAAGCGCAAGGATCTCAAATTTACCGGCCGCACCTTGATCGGCGCCATGCCGCCCAAGGGACAGGAGCTGGACGATCATTATTTCGGTTCCATCCGTCCCCGGGTTAAGGCCTTTATGGCCGATCTGGACGAGGAGCTGTGGAAGCTCGGAATATGCGCCAAGACCGAGCACAATGAAGCGGCGCCGGCCCAGCACGAGCTCGCGCCTATTTACGACACCAGCAACATCGCCACCGATCACAATCAGCTGACTATGGATATGATGAAGCGGGTAGCCGATCGGCACGGTCTGGTCTGTCTTCTTCATGAAAAGCCCTTTAAGGGGGTCAATGGCTCTGGCAAGCACAACAACTGGTCTATTTGTACCGATACGGGGTTCAATCTTCTCAATCCCGGCGCGTCGCCCCGTGAAAACGCGCAGTTTCTTCTTTTCCTGCTGGCCGTGGTCAAGGGAGTCAACGACTATCAGGATCTTTTACGCCTTTCGGCCGCCGACGCGGGCAACGACCACCGTCTGGGCGCCGCCGAGGCGCCGCCGGCCATTGTCTCTATTTCCCTGGGCGACGAGCTGACCCATATTCTGGAGCAGATCGACGCCGGCACAGAAGAGGACGGCGCCGGTGAAACGGCCAAGCCGGTTATGGAGGTAGGGGTAGACATGCTGCCAAAGCTGCCCCGGGATACCACCGACCGCAACCGCACTTCCCCCTTCGCCTTTACCGGCGACAAGTTTGAATTCCGGATGGTGGGGGCCTCCGCCTCCATTTCCTGTCCCAACGTCATGCTCAACACCATCGTTGCCGAATCCCTCTCCCTTTTCGCCGACGAGCTGGAAAAGGCCCCGGATTTTCAAAAGGCGCTGCATAAGCTGATCAAGCGCACCATTCGGGAAAACAAGCGGATTATCTACAACGGCAACAACTATTCGGAGGAATGGGTGAAGGAGGCCGAGCGGCGGGGACTTTGCAATTTCACCAACGCGGTGGACGCTTTGTCCCATTACGCCGACGAAAAAAATGTGCGCCTTTTTGCCAAGCATAAGATCTACACCGAGATGGAGGTCCGCTCCAGGATGCAGATCCTATTGGAAAGCTATACAAAGACGGTGCATATAGAGGCTTTGACCCTGCTGGATATGGCAAAAAAAGAGATCATACCGGCGGTGCTCAAGTTCCTCAAGGATGTAAGCCAAACTATGGCGGCCAAGGAAAGCCTCGCCGGCGGCTACAATAATCTCCTGGAATCCACCCTACTCCATAAAGGCTCCGATCTGGGCGCCACCCTTTATCAATGCGTGGAAGCGCTGGATATTATCATCAGGGAAAGCCCCAGCCGGGAGGACGTGCTTTCCGCCGCCCGGTATTATCGGGACAAGGTCATTCCGGCTATGGACTCCCTGCGGTCGGTGGCCGATGAGCTGGAACTGGTGGTAGGCCGTTCTTACTGGCCCTTCCCCACCTACAACGATCTGCTTTTCGGCGTATAATGCCGGGGCTTTTCCATTGGGAACGGTTCTGTAGCTGTGTTGATAGCCGTAATTTTCCCGCTGCCAAGGCTTGGATCTGAACTTAAATTGACGTAAACGCCGCAAGACGGCCCCGGTATCTCCGGGGCCGCCTTTTTTCCTACAGGGCTATGCTTCGACGTTATTTGCCAGCATCCCTTTTTACCGTTAGAAAAAACAAATTATCTCTTGGGCCGTTTTAACAGAACAGCCATGCAAAATTTCCCATCCTGCATTGGGGACCTCCACGCCGGAAAAATCGCGCGCAACGCATACGGCGGCATGGGTTTTGGGGCGCCCGGGGTACGGCAGAGCAGTAGAGGAATAAACATGCGTCCCGCCGGATCGACCGGTTGTGCCCGCCGCCAAGCCGGATGCATCCTATCCCAGAAGCCACCAAAGCAAGCAAAACAGAAGCAGCCCCATGGACAAGATCGCCACGCCCACCAGCCGTCTGCGGCGGCGGACGCGGGCCATACGCGCAGCGTAGCTTAGGGATCCGGCCGGCCGGCCCGCCTTCTGGCCGGGCAGAGGCTGTATCATGGGCGGCCGTCCGACCGTGGTCAAATAGCGATCGGCCTCCTGCTCCAGCTGACCTTGGCGCATCTGTGTAAATTCCGGACGTACAAATAAGAGCGCCCGCTCAAAATACCGGTTACCGGTATCCTTTACCTCTATGATCTGTTTATTGACGCCTCGCAGCATATCCTTTTTGTCCTCCTGCCGTCCAATCTTCTATTTTAGTGTAGGCAGCTTCTTTCTCATATATACAAGATATGCCGTTATACAATCCGTATTTTCCCAAGGCGCATCGTTGACATAACCGCATGTGGAAAACCCTGTGGAAAATGGGGATAACTCTTTTGTTTTACAGGGACAAGTTATCCACAATCGGCCATAACCCCCAAATTTCAACCTGTTATGTAACCTTACCCGCAGTTTATACGACTTTACATCTCCCATGCGCCTCCGGTGCGCATCTATTTGGGGGTTCGGGAGGTCAAGAAGGCCACTGCCCTCTCCACTGCGTCCCGGGCATTGCCCCAGTCGGCTTCCTCGCCGCCGCTTCGGTAATCGTACATTTTGCAGTAATGCTGCACATCCTTTAAAAGGCCCTGCAAATGGGCGCTGGTAATGGCGGACAAATCCTTTTCCATTTGGCCGCCGTACGCCCGCATGCTCTTTTTATCCAAGCCGGACAAAAGCAGGGCATAATGCGGCAGACAAAACATAGGCTGTTGGCCAAAAAGGGTACGGAAGTCGGCCTCGGTCTCATACAGGCGATAGATGGTTTCCACCATCCGCTCCATTCCCCATTGGATCTTTTCGCAGACAAAGCAGCTTCGGGTCAGCGCGTCCGCCTTGGCGCCGCGTTTTGTGGGATTGGGCTTGAATATCCCCCGATCCCGCAAAAGCTGTTCATCCAGCTCCTGTAGGCGGGTGTCCAGCATCAGGGCCAGGGAAAGGCGCCCCCGGCGACCCATCATTTGATCCAAATGTTCGCGGCAAAATCCCTTTCGGTTGGTCTCCTGCCGCACATCGGGCTCCATCATAGCCGCTCCCATAATATAATCCAGCATGCGCTCCTCAATGGTATCCCGCATGCGGCAGATAGGGCAGCCCTCCCTGGGCTCAAAAACCTCGCTGACCGGTATAGTACAGATATCGTCCCGCATAGGCGCCTCCCCGCGCCGCCCTCAATATTTGTCAACATTTGTCAACCCGGGCGGCGGCCAAATATGATATAATGGAATTTAACTTCCACGCTGTCCCGGCAGCGCGGACAATGTTATGATTATACCACGAATTTCATCAAAACAAAAGGAGTATGCGCCTATGGCTGTGCAGAAAAAGCAAAAATGGCAAACACCCGTCGCACGGCAGGCGGGACGGAACGTAATGGTGTCCGGCATTAACTGCCTGGATCTATCGTTGACCCTAGACTGCGGCCAGGCCTTTCGTTGGCAACGGCTGGAAGATGGACGCTGGAGGGGGGTGGCCGGCGGCTACCCGCTGATGGTGGGTATAGAGGAGCAGGCCGCCGGCGCCTCCACCCTGGTCTTGTACGATACATCGCTTGCGGCGTACGAGGGCTTCTGGCGCAATTATTTTGACATGGACAGGGATTATGGAATCATCCTACAGGCCATGGAAGGGCATCCCGTCCTGGCCCAGGCGGCGGCCGCGGCACGGGGCATCCGCCTGCTGCGGCAGGAGCCCTGGGAGGCCCTCTGCTCCTTTATCATTTCCCAGAACAACAATATTCCCCGTATAAAGGGGATCATCGCCCGCCTGTGTCGGTCCTTTGGAAAACCGATTGCGGCCCCCGATGGCTGGGCCGATTACACATTTCCCTCCCCCGCGGACCTGGCCGATCAGACGCCGGCCACGCTGGCGCCCCTGCGGGCGGGCTTCCGCACGACCTACATACTGGACGCGGCCAAGAAGGTGGCGGAGGGGCAGGTGCGCCTGGACGACCTTGCCGCCCTTCCGTTGGAGGAAGCCAGGGCGCGGCTGATGCAAATCAAAGGGGTGGGGCCAAAGGTGGCGGACTGCGCCCTGCTGTTCGGCGCAGGGCATCTGGATGCCTTTCCTGCCGACGTATGGATCAAGCGGGCTATGAAGACCCTTTTTGACGGAACGCTGCCCGCCTGTGCAGCGCCCTATGCCGGCATCGCCCAGCAGTACATATTTCACTACGCGCGCACCACCCGGCTGCAAGTAGAGGAACCATAAATTGTTAATATATTATCAATGCGGAAAATAGGGGCTTTTCTTTTTTCCCAGGGTGCGATATAATAAAAAATATCAGGGGGAAAAATCCCCAGGATGCGGCCGTTTTGCCGCAAATATGGAATGGAGTGTGAAACCGTATGCCACTGGTCAACACAAAAGAAATGTTTAAGAAGGCTTACGAGGGCGGTTACGCCATCGGCGCTTTCAACGTCAACAACATGGAAATCGTACAGGGCATCACCGAGGCGGCCAAGGAGTTAAACGCGCCCCTGATTCTGCAGGTATCCGCCGGCGCCCGCAAGTATGCCAACCACACCTACCTGGTGAAGATGGTAGAGGCTGCCATCCAGGAGACCGGTCTTCCTATCGCGCTGCACCTGGATCACGGCGATAGCTTTGAACTGTGCAAAAGCTGCATCGACGGCGGCTTTACCTCGGTCATGATCGACGGCTCCCACCTTCCCTACGAGGAGAATGTAGCCCTGACCAAGAAGGTAGTGGAATACGCCCATCCCCGCAATGTAACCGTTGAGGCCGAGCTGGGCCAGCTGGCCGGTATCGAAGACGATGTGAACGTGTCCGCCGAGGACGCCAGCTTCACCGATCCCGATCAGGTCTATGATTTTGTCACCCGCACCGGCTGCGATTCCTTGGCCATTGCCATCGGCACCAGCCACGGCGCCTATAAGTTTAAGCCCGGCACCAAGCCCCAGCTCCGTTTCGATGTGCTGGAGGAGGTCTCCAAGCGCCTGCCCGGCTTCCCCATCGTGCTCCACGGCTCCTCCTCCGTGCCCCAG
>DXVY01000136.1 GCA_019417145.1 Clostridiales bacterium | reverse complement strand
GTCCCCGTATCCACAGAGCTACCCGCGTCTGGGAGCGGGCACGGCCCGCCGCTTCGTGTCACGCCTCCCACGCGCTGCTGGTGGCGAAAAAAGTTTCCTCCTCTCCGGAAACGTCCCGCAGCCCCAGGGGGCTGCTACCAACGTTTCCTGCGAGACGGTCATTTTTTCGCCGCAGCGCGGCTCGGCGCTTCTCATCTTACGCGCCGAACTTGCCGGGATTGAGCTTGATGCCGGGGCCCATGGTGGCCGATACCACGCAGGACTTGATATACTGACCCTTGGCGGAAGCGGGCTTGGCCTTTACGATAGCGCCCATGAGGGTCTCCAGGTTCTGCTGGAGCTTCTCCGCGCCAAAGGAAACCTTGCCGATGGGGCAGTGGATGATATTGGTCTTGTCGAGACGATACTCGATCTTACCGGCCTTGGCCTCGGTGACGGCCTTGCCCACGTCGGGGGTAACCGTACCGGCCTTGGGAGAGGGCATCAGGCCACGGGGACCCAGGACCTTACCCAGACGGCCCACCAGGCCCATCATGTCCGGGCTGGCGATAACCACGTCAAAGTCCAGCCAGTTTTCCTTCTGGATCTTCTCCACCATCTCTTCAGCGCCCACAAAATCCGAGCCGGCCGCCTCCGCGTCCTTGGCCTTGTCGCCCTTGGCGAAGACCAGGGTGCGGACCTTTTTGCCGGTGCCGTTGGGCAGCACCACCGCGCCGCGCACCTGCTGATCGGCGTGACGGGAGTCGACGCCCAGGCGGACGTGAACCTCCACCGTCTCGTCAAACTTGGCGGTCTTGGTCTTGACGGCCAGTTCCATGGCCTCGTCTACATCATACAGCTTGCCGGCTTCCACCAGCTTGGCAATCTCATTATACTTTTTACCATGTTTCATATTCGTGTACCTCCAAATCGAGTGGTTTTATCGGAATTTTCCTCCCACCCGGGAGCATCAATCGACAACCTCAACGCCCATGCTGCGCGCGGTGCCGGCTATCATGCTCATAGCGGCCTCCAGCGAAGCGGCGTTGAGATCGGGCATCTTCTGCTCGGCGATCTTCTTGATCTGCTCACCGGTGATCTTGGCGACCTTTTCCTTGTTGGGAACGCCCGACGCCTTGTCAATGCCGCAGGCCTTCTTGATCAGAACCGCGGCCGGCGGGGTCTTGGTGATAAAGGTGAAGGAGCGGTCCGCGTACACGGTGATAACCACCGGAATAATAAGTCCGGCGTCGTTCTTGGTGCGCTCGTTGAATTCCTTCGTAAACGCCATGATGTTGACGCCGTGCTGACCGAGCGCGGGTCCTACGGGCGGCGCCGGCGTGGCCTTGCCCGCGGGGATTTGCAGTTTGATATAGCCCGTTACTTTCTGAGCCATTGTTTGCACCTCCAAAATTCGTGGTGTTGGGAATGTTACCATTCGCCTGGCGGGATGGGTTTCCATCCCTCCCACTGTGGCGCGGTGTGCGCCGGCGGCCATAGGCCGCTTAATAAACGGCCCATCGGCCGTATATTAACAGTAACACAAGCGCCGTATTATACGGCTAGTCGACCAGCTCCACCTGGTCCAGTTCCAATTCCACCGGGGTCTCCCGGCCGAACATGGATATCGTGACCCGGACATGGTTCTTGTCCACATCCATCTCCTCCACCAGGCCCATAAAGCCCTCCAGAGGACCGTCCACGATCTTGACGTTGTCGCCCACCGCGTAGTTGACCTCCACCGTGCGCTTCTCCACGCCCAGGGCGGCCACCTCCTCGTCGGTCAGCGGCACCGGCTTGGACGCCGGCCCCACGAATCCCGTGACGCCGCGGGTATTGCGCACCACGTACCAGCTGTCGTCGGTGACGATCATCTTGATCAGGACGTAGCCGGGAAAGATCTTGCGCTCCACTTCCCGTTTCTTGTTGTCCTTGATCTCCACAACCGTTTCCGTGGGGACCTTTACGTCCATGATCAGGTCCTGGAGCTTCCGGTTCTCCACCATTTTTTCCAAGTCGGTGGCAACCTTGTTTTCATATCCGGAATAGGTATGCACCACATACCATTTTGCGTCTGACATGACCGAACCTCCTACCACGGCTTAAATAAAGCGGCAATCGTCGGAATACAGGGTGAAATGCCTTAGATCTGCAGGATCAGCTCCAGCAGTTTGCCCAGGCCGAAGTCCAGCAGCCAGATAAAGGCGCCCACGATCAGGCATATGATCAGGACCACCAGGGTGTTCTTTACCACCGACTTGGGGCCGGGCCATACAATCTTCTTGATCTCGCTCTTGTACTCCCGGAAGAACTGCGCCACCCGCTGGGGAATGGTCTTCTTGGCGCCGCCCGATTCCTGCACGGCCATATAATCGGCGATGAGCAGGGCCGCAAAGCCGGCCAGGGCGCACAACAGCAGGCAGCCCATGCACAGATAGATGTTCAGGAAGTAGGAAAGATAGGTTACATCGCTCAGGGGACGGAAGTCCACAAAGCCGGCGGGCCGGGCCAGGCTTGTACTCCCGGAAGAACTGCGCCACCCGCTGGGGAATGGTCTTCTTGGCGCCGCCCGATTCCTGCACGGCCATATAATCGGCGATGAGCAGGGCCGCAAAGCCGGCCAGGGCGCACAACAGCAGGCAGCCCATGCACAGATAGATGTTCAGGAAGTAGGAAAGATAGGTTACATCGCTCAGGGGACGGAAGTCCACAAAGCCGGCGGGCCGGGCCAGGCTGATGACCAGCATGTAGATGCCGGCGCCCAGACCGAAAATAGGAGCGGCGATCCTGCTCTTTTTGAACCGGAAGCCGAGCAGGGCCGTGACGGCCGCGACGGCGGTCAGAAAAAAGCAGAGGAAAAGATGGGCCGATTTGGCCAGCTTGACCGTCCCGGCAGCCGTTTCAATCGAACCGCCAAAGGCCAGCTGGGAACCGGTGAGATCAATCAGCTCGCCGCCGGTGGTGACCTGGACGAAGTTCAGAAAGAACAGCACCAAAGCGCCCACGCCGAAGACCGCTGTCAGCACGCGGCAGACCATATTCATTGCTTTCATATCTTCTTCTGCCTCCTACTTGGTCTCTTTGTGGAGCGTGTGCTTCTTGCAGAACCTGCAATACTTGTTCATTTCCAGCCTGTCGGGATCGTTCTTCTTGTTTTTCATGGTATCGTAGTTGCGCTGTTTGCACTCCGTGCAAGCTAAGGTGATTTTGACTCTCATGACGGCACCTCCCGTTTTACGGAATTTTTTAGCCTCCCTCAATCTGCTCTGGAACCCACCGGCTTCCCGGCACGGCGCAGCCCGCCGAAGGCGCTGGAATGCCCCCGGCCGCCCGCCGGCCCGTCCGCTGTAGGCCGCGGCGCATGAAAAGGGTCCGGAAAAATAGGCATGCAAAAAAAAAGACCCTTGTAGAGGTAATATAGTTATACCATATACCCCCACGCGGGTCAAGTGTTTCTTTCAATTTTCTCCCTGCATGTCCGCAAATCCTGCCGGCGACCCGTCTTTATCTTCTAAAATAGGCAAAGCCGCAGGCCCCGGGCCCCACATGCACGCCCACCGTGGCGCCGATGTCGCACCGGGCGAAGGCGTCGGTGTCAAAGTCGGTATAGCGACGGATGTTCTCGGCCAGCTCCTCCATGAGGGCGGGCTGGGCCGTATGGGCCAGAATGCGCGGCCGCTCCAGGTCCACATTCCCCTTCTTGAGCAGCTCCACCAGGGCGTCGAAGGCCCGCTTCTGCCCCCGCTGCTTGTCGATGGCCTCCACCAGGCCGTCCTTGATGGTGATAATGGGCTTGATGTTCAGCACCGAGCCGAAAAAGGCCGAGGTGCTGGACAGGCGGCCGCCCATCTGGAGATACTTGAGCGTCCCCACCGAGGCGTAGAGCGTCACCCGGGATTTCACCCGCTCCAGCTCCTCATAGATCTCCTCGGCCGACAGCCCTCGCTCCCGCAGCCGCACCGCCTCCATGACCAAAATGCCCAGGGCAAAGGTCACGGTCTGGGAATCCACGATATACAGATTGTCCAGCTCCTGGGTATCCTGCAAAAGACGGGCGGCGGCATAGGTGCCGCTCATCCGGCTGGAGATGAAAACGGCCACCACCTGGTCCCCGGCATCCAGATATTTCCGAAATACGCTCTCCAACTCTCCCGGGGTTGGCTGGGAGGTCTTGGGCAGCTCGTCGGCCGCCGCCAGCTTCTCAAAAAATTGGCTGGGCGTCAGCTCCACGCCGGACAGGTAGGAAGCGTCCTTGAACAGAATGCGCAGGGGGATGATCTCAATATCGTTTTGGGCCGCATACTCCAGGGTGAGGTCACTGCTGGAGTCGGTGATGATCTTGACAGCCAATGGCTTTCCTCCTCTAAACACACGTAAATACACAGGGCCGGCCGACGCCGCGCTCCGCCGCAGTTTGGGTCGGCGGGGCGGCCGCCGGATCCACGCGCCCCGAAAGGGCGCCCACGGCCCGTATGGACCCTGCGGGCCCCACGGCCGCCCTCCGCTGCTTACAAATGGCCCTACCACTTTATCAAACCCGGCAGCTTTTGTCAAGGGCGCCGCCGTCGCGCAGCCTTCTCTCCATGCCGCGCGGCCAATTGTGGGTGGATTTTGTTGACTCTATCTATAAAAAATGGTATAATTAGGATATCATATGGAAAGGGGGCGCACCGTATGTCCTTTTTACGGGAATACAAGCTGAAGACCGACAAAGAAGGGGCCTACAATATCACCCAGCAGATAACCGACGCCGTCCGGGAAAGCGGGGTGGTGGAGGGCATGGCCTTCCTCTACTGTCCCCATACCACCGCCGGCGTCACCGTGACCGAGAACACCGATCCCCAGCTCACCAAGGATATGCTGTACGGCATGGCCGCCTCCTTCCCCGACCGGCCGACATACGCCCACGCCGAGGGCAACGCCTTCGCCCACATCAAATCCAGCATACTGGGATGCCAGCTCCCGCTGGTGATTACCGGCGGCTGGCCCCTGCTGGGGCCCTTCCAGGCGGTCTTCTTCTGCGAGTTCGACGGACCCAGGGAACGGCGGTTTTATGTCAAGTGCTTGGAATGCTAGCGTCGAAGGCTCCCGGGGATTCGATTTTGCGGCAAATATCCCATCATACAAGCGATCTATTGACAAAGGCCCTGTGGCTTTGCGCACACAGGGCCTTTTTATTTTTATAGACGTTTTTCACGCCCCGCACGCCTCGCTCTGGACAAGCGCTTGGGCGCACCGCAGGCCGTCCACCGCCGCCGAAACGATGCCGCCGGCGTAACCCGCCCCCTCGCCGCAGGGAAACAGTCCCCGGACGGCCGACTGACAGGTCTCGCCCCGCGGGATGCGCACAGGAGAGGAGCTGCGGGTCTCCGGCCCGGTGAGCAGGGCCTC
>DXVY01000135.1 GCA_019417145.1 Clostridiales bacterium | reverse complement strand
ATCATATCGTCCACGATGATCACATCCTTGCCCGAGACGTCGTTGCCCAAAAACTCGTGGGCCTCGATGGGATTGCGTCCGTTGACCACCACCGAGTAGTTGCGGCGCTTATAGAACATGCCCATCTCCACGCCCAGGACCGAAGAATAATAGATGCATCGATTCATGCCGCCCTCGTCGGGGGAGATGAACATCAGGTGATCCCGGTCCAGCTCAATGTCCGGTTCGGCCTTAATCAGGGCCTTGATCATCTGGTAGGCGGCCTGGACGTTGTCAAAGCCGTGGAGAGGAATGGCGTTCTGAACGCGGGGATCGTGGGCGTCGAAGGTCAGAATATTGGATACCCCCATGGATACCAGCTCCTGCAGCGCCAGGGCCGAATCCAGGGATTCACGGGCGGTCCGGCGGTGCTGCCGGCCCTCGTACAGCATGGGCATGATCACGGTGATGCGGCGGGCCTTGCCCCCCAGGGCGGCGATAATCCGCTTTAGATCCTGGTAGTGGTCGTCGGGGCTCATGGGGACCACCTGGTTATACATCTTATAGGTCACGCCGTGGTTGAATACGTCACAGATAATGTAGATGTCCAGTCCCCGGGCGGTGTGCTTGATCACGCCCTTGGCCTCACCCGAGCTGAACCGGGGGCACTCTGCCGGGACCATAAAGGTGCCGGCCTCCGGCGTCTCCCGCCACTGGCACAGGTAGCTGTCCACCTTCCTAGAAATGTCCTCGCAGCCCCGCATGCTGATGATTCCCAGCTCGCCAAAGGGGGTATGCTTGAAGTCGATGGTTGCCATTTCTTATCCTCCCGCTCTTTTTGTTTGCGGCCCCGGCCTCCCGGTATACCGCGTTCGCCTATATTTCCGTTTCTATCTTACCACAATTTAAACCCCGAAAAAAGTACTATCTGCGAAAATACGGCAAAACCTTCCTCATTTCAGCGGGGTGCAAAAAAAGTGGACCGTCTTTGCCGGCGGGGATTCGACGGATTCAACGAAATTCCGTCCTTTTTGGGACGTACACGGGACGGGGACGGCGCCGCCCTCCGCCTCCTAGTCCCCTGGCGCCCGGCCTGCCGTCCACAGAAAAAGGTTGACACCTGAGAAAAGCTATGCTAAAATATAGCCTGTTCCTCATTTTTATATGCGGGTGTAGTTCAATGGTAGAATTCCAGCCTTCCAAGCTGGTTACGTGGGTTCGATTCCCATCACCCGCTCCAATGGAAGCGCCGGGCTGGCCAAATGCATAGCATTTGGCCAGTTGCGATACACGCTGGCCGGCAGGACGCGTTGGCGGGGGCGGTCCCGTTTCCCACTCCTGCGTCCTTTCCCTGTTTCCCAAACAAAAGAGAAGGGAAAGGCTTCCCTTTCCCGCCTGTTCCGGGACTTGCGTCCTGTCCGACAGGACGGTCTCCGGCCTTTCTTTCGGCTGTTCGCCTCGCGGCCCGCTTATGATCACAGGCGGTGGCGAGGCGTTTTTTTATTGCACAAAGCTTTTTGCTGCAAACACTGTATGCGCCTGTAGCTCAACTGGATAGAGCAACTGCCTTCTAAGCAGTAGGTCGGGGGTTCGAGTCCCTCCAGGCGTGCCAGCGGCAGACGGCCGCTCTCCATTCGCGAACTTCACTCGGGTGAGGTTCGCGAATTTTTATGCCCGCGCTTAAGCGGTATCTTTTTCATCAACACTTCAACACTTCCCGGGCTAGTGCCTCGACGCGTAAATCGCATTCGTTTTTTCTTTATGTATGGTTTTGCGCTTGCAATTGCATTTGGCTGTTTCTTTTGTCAACGCTTTCCAACGACGGACGGCCGCCCCTGTATCGCGCACCTCACAAAAGTGGGGTGCATTTTTTATGCCGCGCCGCTTTGTTCATGTGAGCTTTGGAAACGTCATATACATAATGGAATTTCCATCCGACCATCCCACGGCCGCTGTTCCCCTCCTTTGGGCGTGCCGCGGGGAGCCTTTCCCCCGCGTTGGGTTCGGCTTGGTTTTTGAACCCTGTTTAGGCGGACCATGAACTGCATAGAGAATCATTTTGTCATGTCAATTTTTCATATGTCAGAGCAATTATTCGCATTTGAAATGTGAGCGGCCAGGGAGTATACTACAAATATAATAGCAGAATAGTACAGAAAAAATCGTTAATGGCGAGAATTTTGTGGACAAAGAATAAGATTGTTATGGCGTGAGCATTGTTTTGAAAGCAGAATGAAGGAGGTAGATTTTATGAAGAAAAGGCGTTTTCTGAAGCGGGGTTTAAGCGGATTGCTGTCGGCGTTCCTCCTGCTTTCCGGTCTCCCTATCTCCCTGGCCGCGCAGCCGGGGGCAGGGACGGAAGAGGAGCGCTTCCTGCCCACATCGGAGATTCGGGAGGTTACCGCAAGCTCCTATCAGTCCGGTTACGATCCCATTAGAGCCTTTGATGGTATTGAAAACGATGGAAATAACTGCTGGCACACCCCGTGGGGAGAGAATATGGATGATTTCCCCCACTGGATTATGGCCGAGTTTACAGCTCCCCAAAGCATCGACGCTTTGGTCTATATTCCAAGGGATCCGGTAGATTGGCAGTTTGCCACCGCATACGAGGTATGGATCAGTCCCGACACCAACGAGGAAAACTTGCAGAAGGTGGCCGCGGGAACCTGGGAGCGGGGAGAACGCGGCATAGCCGAGTTTCCGGCCCAGGAGGCGCGCTTGGTGAAATTCGTGATTCTGGAAAAGGTAGACGCCAACCAGAATCCGGAAGATACCAGCATGGCGGTTGCCGAGCTGAAGTTCCGTATGAGCGAAAACGCAGGGAATAGATATGTGTCGTCCTCCCAGGTCAAGGGGGTGAGGGCCAGCTCCTATCAGTCTAGCTATGAGCCGGAAAAGGCCTTTGACGGGATAGAGGGCGACCCGAGCAACTGCTGGCACACCCCGTGGGAAGAGAATATGGCTGATTTTCCTCACTGGATTATGGCCGAGTTCGAAACGCCCCAGTACATAGACGGTTTGGTTTATGTTCCCAGAGGACCCATTGATTATCCCTTTGCCACCAAGTATGAGGTATGGGTCAGCCCCGATACCAACGAGGAAAACTTACAAAAGGTGGCCGCGGGAACCTGGGAGCGGGGATTCAGCGGCGTGGCCGAATTCCCGGCCCAGGAGGCGGGGCTTGTAAAGTTTGTGATCCTGGAGAAGGACGATCCTTTGAATGGGCCGGATAATTACAGCGTATCGGTTTCGGAAATCAAATGCAGGCTTGTGGAGGAGACGCCCATTCCCCCGCCCGAAAGCTATGTGCCGGTTACAGAAATTGTAAGGGCTACGGCAAGTTCCCAGCAGCTCGGCTATGAGCCGGAGAAGGCTTTTGACGGGGTGACGGGGAAAACAATTGCTGGGCACCCCCCTGGGGAGGGACCCACGGTGCCGATTTTCCACCCTGGGACATTGCTGAATTTTAAACGGCCCAGCGCATAGAGGCTTTGGTGTACATTCCCAGAAGCGCCACGGGGTACCAATTTGTCACCAAATATGAGGTGTGGATCAGTCCCGACGCCAATGAAGATCATTTACAGAAGGTGACCGAGGGAGAATGGACCCGCGGCGCAAGCGGCGTGGCCCAATTCCCGGTTCAGGAAGCAAAGCTTGTAAAATTTGTGATATTGGAAAAAGCCGATGCAAACCAGAATCCGGACGATCCCAGCGTATCGGCCTCCGAGATCCGGTTCCGGCTGGATAAGAATCTGCCGGGCGCCTATGACGATGATATCCTGAAAACCGTGGGCCGGGCGGAGAATGTGCTGGCATATGCGCAGGACCTGCTGGGAGACACAGAGCATCAGATGGACCGGTCGCTGTACGATGCGCTGGCCGCCGACGTTAAGGACCTGGAAGCCCTGGTGGGCACGGGAGGCGCGCAGGTCATTCAGGAGCAGATCAGTCGGGTGGAGGACGGCATCATCGCCCTGCTGGGCAGCAATAAGACGGAGGAGGAGAGTCTCTTTATGGATATTCCTCGCAGCATGATGGCCGTTTCGGCCAACAGCTCCAACGCCGGCTATCTGCCGGAACGGGCGATAGACGGAAACACGGGCACCATTTGGCATTCCGAATGGACGCCGGAAAACGATCCTTTCCCCCATATCTTTACCATTGACCTGCATAAAAAGATGCTCTTAAAGGATATCCGTATCGCGCCCCGGCAGGATATGGACAGCGGCAAGATCACCAAAGGACAGATCTACGCCGGCGATTCCTTGGACGACATGGCCCTCGTGACCGACTTTACCGCCGATTCTTCCGGCAAGGAAACAACGGTTGTGGATTTGAACTTTACGGCGGCCCGCTATATTCAGATTTACTCTTTGGCGTCCACCAGCGAGAACACCGCCATTTCCGAAATAGCGGTGGGCACCTATGACCGCGGCATCGCGGGCGCCTTCCAGCGGTATGACGACGCTGTCAACCTGCTGCGCAAGGCCACGGTGGGCGAGAATATCGGCGATCATACGAAAGCGGATGTGGAAGCTTTTGAAAAGACGGTGGAAGGCTTTGCCGGCGACCTGCAGGCAGAGGATATCTCCCTTGACGAGTACTACGCCATCAGCGAAAATATAGTCCAAGCCTGCGCCGACTTTGCGGCCAAGGCCAGGATCTACAGCCGGGAGGACCTGGCGGCCCGGATGGAAGAACTGCGGGAGCGCATGGATACGCTGGCCTCCCAAAAGGATAAGCAGAGCGCGGCCGCGCTTCTCGAACGGGCCAAAGGAATATATGAAAGTCCTGACGCCGAGCCGCAAGCCATTCACGATATGTGCGCGGAAATCATAGATTTCATAAATGCGATTGGCGCCGCGGGAGAAGGCGACTTTGACCTGTCGGGCGAGTGGGGGCTGACCCTGTCGGGCTATGACGGGGATACGCAGCCGGAGAGCAGGGTGACCCTGCCCGGCACCCTGGATACCAACAAAGAGGGCATATACAACGCCTTTGACGATATCGCTCGGCTCAGCCGGTATTACACCTATACAGGGCCGGCCGCCTACCAGAAGAATCTGTATATCAGCGAGGAATGGGCGGGGAAGAATATCACCCTGTATATGGAGCGCACCCGGCAGACCAGAGTATGGGTCAACGGGACCGAGATCCTGGCCCCCGATTCCTCCAATATCATATCCGTGTCCCAGCAGTACGACATCACCGGGGCCATTCGGTTTGGGGAATACAATACCATAGTTATCCAGGTGGACAATTCCTACGAGGGCCTGCCGCAGAACGGCATCAGGGCCTCCCACATGGCCACCGACGAGACCCAGACCAACTGGAACGGCATTGTAGGGACGTTTAAGTTGCAGGCCAGGGAAAAGGTGCATATCGACGACCTGCGGGTCTATCCCAACGACGATTTGCAGAGCGTCAAGATAGA
>DXVY01000134.1:2881-5418 GCA_019417145.1 Clostridiales bacterium | reverse complement strand
TCCTGGCCCCCTACCTTTTTTCCTATACGGATAAGCCCTATCTGACCGCCGACACGGTCAATCAGCTGCGCACCCGGTTCAATGAAAACGGCGTCCCCGGCAACGACGATTCGGGGGCCATGAGCTCCTGGTATATCTTCTCCTCCATGGGCTTCTTCCCCAACGCGGGGCAGGATCTGTACTATTTCACCAGCCCGCACTACCCCGAGGTCACCATCAACATGGATTCCGGCAGGTCCCTGCGGTTGATCGCCCACGACCTGTCTGAGGAAAACCGCTATATCCAGTCCATCACGGTCAACGGCCAGCCCTACAGGAGCACCATGTTCACCCACGACATGATAACCGACGGCGGGGTCATCGAGTTCCAGATGGGCAGCCAGCCGGTGAATTATGCCGCCGAGGCCGGGGCCCAGATTGCATCGGTTACCGATATAGGCGCCGAGGTCGTGGACCTGGACCAGGGAGCGGACGAATGGGCGTATTTCGCCTCGCCGGAGGAGATCTGCCGGCCGGCCGCCCAGCATGACGCCGCCCTGGCGCCCGAGGGATTGCTGACGCACGATCATATGGTCGCTACCTGGCAGCTCGACCAGGCGTACGGCGGCTTTTCCTGGGCCGACGGCGCGCCCACGGCGTCGGCCGACGGCGCGCGCTCCTATGTGCGCAGCAGCAACGGAATCTATATCCCGATACGGCTTTCCCAGGGGGCCAGGCTGGAGCTCTATGTGCTCTGTCCCTTCCGCGGACGGCTGACCATCAGCGACGGGGACGGCCAGCAGCTGGCCCAGACCGAGCTTGCGGGCGAATTTCAGAAGGTCACGATAGACCTGGACTGCGGCCGACCCGAGACCTTCACCGTGCTCTTTGGGCCGCCTATGGACGGCCTTCCCGGAGATTCGGTGGGACTGGCGGCGGCAAGGCTTTCCTACCTGTCGACCTGCGCCGTTTCCTTTGATACCATGGGGGGCGGCGTCCTGCCCGGCCTGCGCCTGCGGCAGGGCGACCGGGTGCCCGAACCCGAGGATCCGGAACGGGAAGGCTATACCTTCGGCGGCTGGTACGCCGACGACGGCCTGACCATCCCCTGGAATTTTGAGGAGGATACGGTGGAGGGGGATACCACCCTCTATGCCAAGTGGACGGCCGTGCCGGGCGTTTTCGTGGAGAGCATCCGGCTTCCGGCCGACAATACGGTGGTGGATCTGTCGGGCTATGACGACTGGATGCATTTCGGGGATCAGACCGTGCCGGTTATCCATACCGACCGCAAGGATCTACCGGATGATCAAAGGGTATTTGGGGATATCGTCAGCGTAAACGGCAACCGGGAGGAAAACGAGCGCAACGACGGCCAACCCTTCGCCTTCACCTGGAGCGACGGCACGCCGGTCAAGAGCATGACCCAGCCCAACCGATACTTCTCCTGGGCCAGGGACGGGCTGGAGCTGCCCCTGACCCTGCCGGCCGGCCAGTCAAGGGTGGACCTTTACCTTTCCGGCATCCGGTCCCGGGGCACCATAGAGATCCAGGATGCGACGGGCGCCACCGTCCTGCCCGCCCGGGAGCTTTGGGGCAATACCGGGGAAACCCGCCAGTACAGGGTGGTATCCCTCCGGTTCCACAGCGACCAGGCGGCCAGGTATACCATTCGTCTGCTGGTGGATCTGAACGATACCGAGCCGGAAAACTACAGCATGGCCATCGCCGCGGCCACCTATACCCACCCGGCCGTCTATGACCTGACGGCCCGGGCCGATGCGGGCGGCGACGTCAGCGTACGGGGCGGCGGCGCGAAGGAGGCGGGCCAGACCGTCACGGTCACCGCCCGACCCGACCCCGGCTACCAGTTTGCCGGCTGGGAGGTGGACAGGGGCTCGCCCCTGGAGCTGGACCGGCCGCTGGAAAATCCCCTGGTCTTCACCATGCCCCAAGGCGACGTGTCCCTGCGGGCCACCTTTACCAAGGAGGTGGTTGCGGTGCAGGGCCTGGAGCGCATTCCCTATCTCTCTATGATCCGGCTGGACGATCCCGCCTATATGGACTGGGCCTATCTGGGCCGGTCGGAGGGTATGGTCACCAAGGCGGATGGACCCGGCGTGTTCTCCAGCCCGGTGACGGCCTCCAGCGGCAGCCTCACCTATGAGGACATGAACAGCACCAATCCCAATTCCCCCTACTTCTATTGGACCGGCGGCGCCCCGGTCGAGACCGGGGAAAAGGTCCGGAATATCGTCTGGAACGGCGACGGCATGCGCTTTGACCTGCGGCTTCCCCAGGGGCGGTACGAGGCCACCCTCTATATCTCGGGCGTCCAGGCCGGCGCGATCATGGAGGTGCTGGACGAGCGGGACAACCTGCTGCTGGATTACAAGTTGTGGGATTCCATGGGGGACTACCGCCCCTACCGGAAGCTCACCCTTTCCTTCGACTGCGAGACCCCCCGTACCTTTACCCTGCATCTGCGGGTGAACCCGGCGGATATCACCGCCGACTGGCAGAGCGGGGCCAGACCGCGCTTCGTCGGTTCGCGCGTC
>DXVY01000134.1:0-2871 GCA_019417145.1 Clostridiales bacterium | reverse complement strand
GTATCCCTCTATGCGGCCACCGTCACCGACGTCACCCCCCACGCCCATGATTACGGCGACCAATGGCAGTTTGACGGGGAAAGCCACTGGCTGACCTGCGATTGCGGCCAGCGCGCCCAGCAGGCCCCCCACACCCTTGGGGCGGACGGCCATACCTGTACGGTGTGCGGCTACAGGGAGGAGGAACCCTTACGCCTCGGCGACCTGGATAAGGACGGGGAGGTGACCATCGCGGACGTGATGGAGGCCTGCAAGGTCATGGCCAGGGAGTCGGCGGGCACCTATCCCACGGACGAGGAAATCGCCCGGGGCGACCTGGACGGCGACGGGGAGATCACCATCGCCGACGTGATGGAGATCTGCAAGATCCTGGCCCGGCGGGGATGAGCCGGAATGAGAACCGAATAAGCCAAGGCGCCCGGCGGGCAGTGCCCGGCGGGCCGTGCCCGCTGCCAATCGTTGTGTGCCTGGGTGGTGAGATTTCCTTTGTAAGCTCGGTAGCTATACCTTGGGGATAATATATCCTCTCTGGTACAGCTACCGGGCTTTTCAGGTTCCGGTCCCGCCCGGCTCTCTGCAACCTGGTTGTGCCTTCCCGGGTACAGCTACCGGGCTTTTCAGGTTCCGGTCCCGCCCGGCTCCCCGCGTCCTGGCTGTCGGCCCGGCCGACCGGTCGCCCTTGTACCTGTTTGCGACTTTTCCTCATAATATAGATTGCCTATTGCTTTTTGCCCCAATATGTAGTATAATAATGCCCAGACGCCATGGCTGAGCGGCCGGCGGATGTGCGCGGACCCGCGGGACGGGCGCGCGGACGGAACCATATGGGAAGAAGGGCGACAGTAGTATGAAAATCATGAAGCGCAACGGCGCGGAGGCCGTTTTTGACATCTCTAAGATCGAGGCGGCCATCACCAAGGCCAACAACGCCGATCAGCAGACAAGGGAGCTGACCGCCGGGCAGATCCGGCTGATCGCCGAAAACGTTACCAAAAGCTGTGAAAAGATGAACCGCACCATGTCGGTGGAGGAGATTCAGGACATGGTGGAGAACCAGATTATGGCCCAGGGCGCCTTCGAGGTTGCCAAGCGGTATATCCGGTATCGGTATACCCGCTCCCTGGTCCGCCGGGCCAACACCACCGACAACCAGATTTTGAGCCTCATCGAGTGCAACAATGAAGAGGTCAAGCAGGAAAATTCCAATAAAAACCCCACGGTTAACAGCGTCCAGCGGGACTATATGGCCGGCGAGGTCAGCAAGGATATCACCAAGCGGCTGCTGCTGCCCCCGGATATTGTGGAGGCCCACGAGCAGGGCATCATCCATTTCCACGATATGGACTACTATGCCCAGCACATGCACAACTGCGACCTTGTGAATCTGGAGGACATGCTCCAGAACGGCACGGTCATCAGCGGCACCCTCATCGAAAAGCCCCACAGCTTTTCCACCGCCTGCAACATCGCCACCCAGATCATCGCCCAGGTGGCCTCCAGCCAGTACGGCGGCCAGAGCATCAGCCTGGCCCATTTAGCCCCCTTTGTGCAGGTCTCCCGGGAGCGCATCCGCCGGCAGGTGGAGGAGGAGTCCGCGGCCCTGGGCGGCCAGGCCGATGAAAAGCTGCTGTCCCAGATCGTGGAGAACCGGCTGCTGGACGAGATCAAGCGCGGGGTGCAGACCATCCAGTATCAGGTGGTCACCCTGATGACCACCAACGGCCAGGCCCCCTTTGTGACGGTGTTCATGTATCTCAACGAGGCCAGGAACGAGCAGGAAAAGAAGGATCTGGCCCTGATCATCGAGGAGTCCTTAAAGCAGCGGTACGAAGGGGTCAAGAATGAGGACGGGGTCTGGATCACCCCGGCCTTCCCCAAGCTGGTCTATGTGCTGGAGGAGGACAACGTCTACCCCGATTCTCCCTACTATTACCTGACGAGGCTTGCGGCCAAGTGCACGGCCAAGCGGATGGTGCCCGACTATATCTCCGAGAAGATCATGCGGAGCCTTAAGATCGATAAAAACGGGGACGGTCAGTGCTATACCTGCATGGGCTGCCGCAGCTTTTTAACCCCCTATGTGGACGAGAAGGGCAAACCTAAGTACTACGGCCGGTTCAACCAGGGTGTGGTCACGGTCAACCTGGTGGATATCGGATTGTCGGCCGGCGGGGATAAGGAGCGGTTCTGGGAGATTTTTGACCAGCGCATGGAGCTCTGCCACCGGGCCCTCCAGTGCCGGCACGAGCGGCTGACCGGCACCCTGTCCGACGCGGCGCCCATTCTCTGGCAGTACGGCGCCCTGGCCCGGCTGCAGAAGGGGGAGCCCATCGATAAGCTCCTTCACGGCGGGTATTCCACCATATCCTTGGGCTATGCGGGGCTGTGGGAGTGCGTATACAGCATGACCGGCAAAAAGCTCACCGAGCCCGAGGGGGAAGCCTTCGGGCTGGAGGTCATGAAAAAGCTCAACGAGTACACGGCTAAGTGGAAGAAGGCCGAGAACATCGATTACAGCCTCTACGGCACCCCCCTGGAGAGCACCACCTATAAATTCGCCAAGTGCCTGCAAAAGCGGTTCGGGGTCATCGAGGGCGTGACCGACAAGAGCTATATCACCAACAGCTACCATGTGCATGTGACCGAGGAGATCGACGCTTTTGAGAAGCTGCGGTTTGAATCCCAGTTCCAGGCCCTGTCCCCGGGCGGCGCCATCAGCTATGTGGAGGTGCCCAATATGCAGCAGAACCTGGAGGGCGTTTTACAGGTCATGAAGTTCATCTATGACAATATTATGTACGCCGAGCTGAACACCAAGAGCGATTACTGTCAGGACTGCGGCTTTGACGGGGAGATCGCCATTGTGGAGGA
>DXVY01000133.1 GCA_019417145.1 Clostridiales bacterium | reverse complement strand
GGATTCAGATCAATATTTCCGGCGGATGCAAACGGGCATATAAACCGAAACCAGGATATTCTAAGCGTCAGGCAGACGCCGAGCGCTCCCGCCACACCTTTGTGAAAAGGGTCTTTTCCAAAAGAATGACAAAGGCGGGAATGAATACAATTTGCAAAATAATACCCGGAATGGCGCCCAGAAAGGCCCCGGACACAAAGGCGGCCAGGGTAAAGGCCTTTCCGCCCACGCCGTACAAAAGGGCGCTGACGCCGCCCCACACCAGCCGGCCGCCAAGCATGGCCGCCAGGAGCGACACATAAGCGGACAAGGGCTTTTTCGGAAGCTTGGCGTAGATTAGGCCAGCCAAGAAGCCATAGGTCGCCAGTTCAAAGGCCATGGCCACAGCCTGGGGATAGAGCGCCGGCGCGCTAAACATAAGGCTGCGAAACAAAGGGGTGATAAAGCCTACGCCCAGGCCGTAGGGCCACCCACATATAAAACCGCAGAGCAGGACGGGAATATGCATGGGCAAAAGCATACTGCCGAATTTTGGAATCTGACCGGTCAAAAAGGGCATAAGGATGCCCAGGGATAAAAAAAGCGCCGACAGAGCCAGCTTCTGGGTTGATCTGCGCACAGCAGTTCCTCCTTCCCGTATAGAAATATATCAACTTAACCATACCAGCTAACACTTCCCCTGTCAAGTAACAAATCCGACACAAAAAGTCGGCGCCGCATGCATGCGGCGCCGACTTTGCTCGGGTCAGGTATCCTGATCATCGGGGTTGCCCCTATCCTCAAATACGCTTTCCTTTTCCAAAATGGACCGGTGAACCATGCGTCCGTTTTCATATACATATTCAGGTTTGGGGCCGACAGGTCCGTCCCCCTCCTCCCCCTTGGCCGCCGGATGCAGGACGGCCTCGGCCGTTTCCTCGGGGTGGGCCTCATAATACGGATCGATGATATATTTCTTAATTGTGGGAAAGGCCATAAAGTTGGCGGTATAGGAGATCCAGGAAAAGAGCAGCATAAGGGTCATGACCACGAATAGGACCATCGCCGACTTGGAGGCGGCCAAAGAGAGAATAAAGGTCACAAGCTCGATACCGGCGATAAGACCGCAGACCAGCAGGGTCAGAAAGTTCCGGCCCAGGCCGATAAAGCTGAGCAGTAGGGCGTTTTTGAACAACAGCTTGAGGCGCAGGTTCAGGGTCACCACCATGAGCTCCATATAAAAGCTCATGAAAAGGAATATCACGCAAAAGAGCAGGGACAGACCGAAGGGAACGGCGTAAAATATCCCGTTGGCCATCATTCCATAGTAAAAGGATACGGCGGAAAACAGGGCGATTGCGGCGATATACTGAAAGGCCGAAACCACAAGGGACTGCTTCCAGTTCTTGCGAAAGGCCTCCATAAAGTCGGCCCAGATAAAGCAGGGCTCCTCCCTGACAAACTCCCGGGTAATCTTAACCAATCCGGCGTTGGCCGGCCCCAGAAGGGCCAGCGGCGCAAAGCAGAGAAAGACGTATACGATGTTTTCCCCGTGTCCGCTCTTGACCAGCATATGAAGTAAAAAAAGGCTCAGGGCCAAAAGAGGAATAAAAAAGAGGCAATAGATGAGATTGACCAGCCCCAGGCTCCAAAATTTTCGGCCAAAAATTTTAAAATATCTTACAAATCCGCTCTCTTCCGGCCCGTTTTTGGATACGCCCGGACCGGGATTATAATAGCTTTTAAACTTAAAAATTGCCAAATAACCGCACCTCTTTTTCTTTTACAATCCGGAGAATCTTTCTCAATGGGCTTTGGGATGGTATTTGCGATATGCCTGGGCATAGCGGTTTTTCATGATCTGTGCGTACACCTGGGTTGAAGAGATGTCCGCGTGCCCCAGCATCTCCTTTATATCCCGCAGCTGGGCGCCGTTCTCCAAAAGATGGGCGGCGAAGGAATGGCGCAGGGTATGCGGGGTGATATCCTTTTTGATGTTGGCCTGTCTGGCATAATACTTGACGATCTTCCAGAATCCCTGGCGGGTCAACGGCTGTCCGTTCATATTGGTGAAAAGCATATCCGAATCCGGGTCGGAGACAATAACCGGTCGGACCCGCGCCACATAATCGGCGACAGCCTTTACGGCCGCCGGATACATGGGGACAATCCGTTCGCTCTTGGCGCCCTTGAGATGGAGAATTCCAACTTCCAGGTTAACATCCGCCAGTCTCAGAAGGATTAGCTCGGAGACACGAATACCCGTAGCATAAAGCAGCTCCAGCATGGCCTTGTCCCGGCATCCCTTGTGCTCCACGGGATCGGGTTGGGCCAGCAACAGCTCGATTTCCTGATTGGACAGGATCTCGGGCAGCTTTTTTTCTCCCTTGGAGACCTTGACGCCCTTGGCGGGATTGGATTCCACCGCGCCGCCTGCCATAAGGAACTGGTAGTAGCAGCGTATGGACGCCAGTACCCGGGTGATGGTGGCGTGGGAGCGGCCGGCCGATTCCAGAGAGGCCACATATTGCATAATCATATCCTGCTCCGCCAAGGCCAAATCGGCGATCTGGCGGGTCTCCGCATAGGCGGAAAACTGGGAAAGGTCCCGCAGATAGGACTCCAGCGTATTGCTGGAAACCCCTTTGCGCTCCACAAGATATGACTTGAATTCGGCTATGTAATCCTTCATAATCGGTCACTCCACTCGCCTGCGGCGATTATATTGATGCATATATTTTATCCGAACGCAAAGAAACGGATGAACGCCAGGGACATGCCCGCGTCAAGCAGACAGGAGAAAAGCATGACGCCTAGAATAAAAAGAAAGCGAAGGCAATAAATTTTAAAGTCGTTTCTAAGCGCCAAAGAGGGCGCGTCCGGCAGCACGCCCTTAAACAGCATAAGGGAAAACCCCCATGTCTCCCGACAGGCCAGCAGCAGCGCTACGGTAGACACCAGGCTGGGCGGTATGATGAGTAGGGCGGAAAAGGCCATGCCCTTCATACCGTATACGGTATACAAATAACCGGTGGTAAACCCCAGTCCCAGTCCCCGGAAGCAGGGGATAAAGAAAGCACCGGGCGTCCCCACCATACAAAGCCCGCATATAAAAGCCGCGACAAAAAAGGGAAAAACAGAGGTCAGGGAATAGAGAAAGGTAGAGCCGAAAGAATGACTTTGCCGCTGCTCCACATAAGAGGTAAAACCCTTTTCTACCGATGCGGTTAGCTGCTCCCCTGCCCCGCGCATGACCAGCACGCCGATCAGCAGTCCCAAAATAAAGGCCAGGGACAGGAATAGCAGCTTGCGATTTCCGGATATGGCCACGCCGCGGACCCCTTTTGTGTCCCGCACCGCGGCCGCCGGTCGGGCAAAATGTTTTCTTCTCAGTCGGGGCAGGGAGATGACATGCGCCCTTTTCATCATCCGCATCATAGCTTGTACCTCCTGTGCTGCATTTTGCTACAGGAAATACTATGCGAAAAAGGGACAAGATATGCCTTCGGAAACGGATTCTCAGACGCGCAGCTCAACAGACCGGCGGGTCGCCGCGTCCACCGCCGCTTCTACCGCCCCGTCGAATCCGGCGGTATCCATGGCCTTGAGCCCCGCCTCCGTGGTCCCGTTGGGAGAGGTGACCATACGAATAAGTTCATCTATGCTCCGGCCGCTCTCCAGGATCATCCTGGCGCTCCCCAGCAGGGTCCCGGCCACCAGTGCCTCCGCATCTTCACAGGATAATCCCCGCGCCACGCCGGCCTCCACAAGCTTTTTGGCGAATCGGAAAATAAAGGCGGGCGAACTGCCGCTTACCGCCGTCACCGCATCCATCTGCGCCTCGTCCACGGTACAGACAACGCCGCAGGAGGAAAAACATTGGGATACGGTTTCAAATTCCTGGTCGGATACCGGCGACGCCTTGACCAGCGCCGACGCGCCGGCGCCCACCATCAGCGGCGTATTGGGCATTACCCGTATAACCTTACAGTCAAATCCAACCTGCTCCTTTATGTACGCAATGGTCCGGCCGGCCGCCACGGTTATCAGGCAGGTATCCGGCGTGATATGGGCCCTGATCTCAGCCAGTACCGAAGGATACACCTGGGGCTTTACGGTCAAAAAAACATATTTGCAGGCGGCCGCAAGCTCGGCGGCGGCGCTATAGACCGTAGCGCCCGGCAGCGCGTGGGCGGCCTTGTCGGCTTCCAAATCGTATAAACCAATTTGTTCGGGCTTTATGTAACCCGAAGCTGTCATGCCGTGCAAAATGGCGCCCGCTATATTTCCGCATCCGATAAAGCCGAAACGTGCATTGTCCATATCCCATCGTCCTCATCAATCAAATTTGCCCGGCCGCTGCATCTCTTCTCCGGGCCGGGCGCGTTGTAACTACATTTATACACCAATCCGTCGTTTATGTCAATAGAATTATGTGAATCTCTAATAATGTTATGTAAACGATTTATGTAAACAACCATATATAGATATGTAAACTTCTGCGCGTGTCTACTTCTTGGGCCTTGCTCTGTTGTCCTCTGCAAAAAAATTTTTGATTATTCGATAAATTTTACCTGCAACCCAATGGATTTGCCGCTACGAAACCATATGGAAAACCGTCTCTGACGGGGCGGATCAATAGCGGGAACGCGGTATACTTTGCCTCAAAAATTTTCCCGGTCAAACGGTGCTAGTGCTCCCTCTTGGCTTTCTACCTCAAAAAAGAAAAACAATAAAAAGGCGGAAAAAGCGCATCCTTTAGTAAGACGTCGCTTTTTCCGCGAGAAATATAAATCCGTATTTATGCTTTACAGGTTGTTTGAATCGCACTGGAACATGACAGATATTGCAAAAGTTATTGCAAAAGTTTACCAGCCGTCTTATAGCGTCTCTATAGAACGCGGAAACGGGCATAACGCTTGCCGGGCAGGTCGGCATAGTTTTCCCTACAAAGCGCGTCCAGCTGCCGGCCGATATAATCCGCCACAGCCGCCGCCACCTCTTCCGGCGCGTTCTGCGCGCCTCCCTCCGGTTCGGGGATGATTTCCTCGATAATCTTTAGTTCCTTTAGATCGGCGGCGGTGATCTTCATGACCTCGGCGGCCTCGGGCGCCCGGGCGGCGTCCTTCCACAGAATGGAGGCAAAGCCCTCGGGAGAAAGCACCGAGTAGTTGGCATTTTCCAGCATGGCCACGCGATCGGCCACAGCCAGCGCCAGCGCGCCGCCGCTGCCAGCCTCGCTTATCACGACGCTGATAATGGGCACGGGCAGATCCATCATCTCTGCCAGGTTGGTGGCTATGGCCTCGCCCTGGCCCCGCTCCTCCGCCCCCTTGCCGCAATACGCTCCCTGCGTATCCACCAAGCATATGATGGGACGTCCAAACTTAGCCGCCTGTTGCATAAGGCGCAGGGCCTTGCGGTATCCGTCCGGATGGGGCGAGCCGAAGTTCCGTTTGGTCCGCTCGTTTATATCCTTGCCCTTCTCCTCGGCTATAACCG
>DXVY01000132.1 GCA_019417145.1 Clostridiales bacterium | reverse complement strand
GTATTATAGAATCGATTTCTGCTTTCTGTTATTTGGTTAATACATCCTCATAGCAGATGTATTAATAGATGAAGCCTTGGAATCCTCCCCGTCATCTACGGCTGGGGTGAAAATAAGGTTTCAAAACCGGCCCTTCTTCCTCCCATTTAGAAGGGTCGGTTTACTTTAAGTAGTGAAAATTGGCAGGGGGACCAGAAACTCCCTGGCCACGACCACCAACACGAACAGCAACGCGAGGATGGCTCTTTTGCTGAAGACCGCTTTCGCACAAAGCAGCACGATCGACCTCCACAGGTCTTCATTTTTGGAAGGCTCGATGTGAAAGTAGATCACAGGCAGCAGCAGAACCAGGGTGACAAAAGACAGTAGTAGCAAGATCATTTTTCACATGCCTCCCTCTCGTGTCAGGAGGACCCCAAAGGCTTTATTAAAAGTATAACCGGAATCGGATAAATGTCAACCTGGAGATCCAGGTGATAAAATGTCGAATTATGCAATGAATCGAGTAACTTTGTGCACCTTGTGCTGTAGGCAAGAGCATAATTTATGCAGGCACGCGAAATTAAAAATCTTTTTTATAGGAATGCATCAAATTGTTAATTATCTTCTAAAAGAGTTACAAAGGGAATCATGCCGCCCGGCCTCCCCCTAGCGGAGGGTCGGGCGGTTTTTGCAGTAATGGCGGGATCGTCCCGGCCGGGCCCCATGGGCGAGATATGGGCGCCGGGCCGCGGTCTCCCCTATAGGCCAATCGCTCCCGCCGACACCCGGCTGCCTCCCCACGGGCCGCAGCCTCCCACAGGCCGCTTGCTCCCGCCGGCGCCCGGCTGCCTCCTCCGCCGAGTCGCAGCCTTCCACAGGCCGCTTGCTCCCGCCGGCGCCCGGCTGTCTCCCCCGCCGAGTCGCAGCCTCCCACAGGCCGATCGCTCCCGCCGACACCCGGCTGCCTCCCCCGCCGGGCCGCAGCCTTCCACAGGCCGCTTGCTCCCGCCGGCGCCCGGCTGTCTCCCCACGGGCCGCAGCCTTCCACAGGCCGCTTGCTCCCGCCGGCGCCCATGGGCGAGATATGGGCGCCCGGCTGCGGCCTCCCACATCCTTTTGGCCACCGGGATATTTTTGGGCAGAATAGGACTTGCCAAGGCGGGCGATTGCGGGTATACTTTTTATGGTAACCAATACGGGCCAAGCGCCCGCGCAGGGCCGCCGCCCCCTTTGCCCGGGCCGGCGCGGCCCTATGATGAAAACCATACGGAATGGATGATATATATGATCAAAAAGTGGATGGCCCGCGGGGCCGCGGTTCTGCTCTGTCTCGGACTGCTCCTCTCGCCCGCCGGCTGCCAGCAGGACAAGACGGCCGACGCCGTCATCACCTTCGGCATGGAGGAACGGCCCCAGACCCTGGACCCCCAGCTAGCCTCCGGGGAGACCGAGCTGCTCATTGTCCGCAACCTCTTCGAGGGCCTGCTCCGGCAGGACCGGGAGGGCAATATTGTGGAGGGGGCGGCCGAAAGCTATACCCTATCCGCGGACGGGCGCACCTATACCTTTACCCTCCGGGAGGCCCGGTGGCAGGATGATACGCCGGTGACGGCGGCCGATTTCGTCTTCGGGCTACAGCGGGCGGTGGACCCGGCCAACAAGGCTCCCCTGGGCTCCCTGCTGACCCCCATCCAGGGGGCGGCCCAGATCCTGTCCGGCGACGCGGCGGCGGATACCCTGGGGGTGTCGGCCCCGGACGAGCGGACGGTGGTCATCACCCTGACCGAGCCCGATCCCGATTTTCCCCGGGTGCTGACCCTTTCGGTGGCCATGCCCTGCAATGAGGCCTTTTTCCTCAAGGCGGCCGGCATGTACGGCCGCTCCCTGGACGCCACGCCGGCCAACGGTTCCTTTACCCTGCGCCGCTGGGAAGAGGACGCCTCCATCCGCCTGGGCCGCAATAAGGACTACACCGGGCCATTCCCCGCCAAGCCGTCGGCCGTGGTGCTGGCCACCGGCCGGGAGAAGCAGACCAACGACCCGGAGGAGGACCTGGACGACACCACCTACCGCCTGAACCGACTGCTGGACGGCACCCTGGACGGGGGGCGGCTGTCGGCCAGCTATCGGGAGCAGGTGGAGGCCGCCGGCTTTACGGTGACCACCTTCCAGGATACCTTATGGGCCGTGGCGGTCAACCCCAACACCCCCTTTGGCGGGGCGGATATGCAGAAGGCCCTGCGGGAATCCATCAACCGCAACGCCGTGGCCAGCTCGCTGCCCGCCTACTTCAGCCGGGCCGACGGGTACATGCCCGCCGCCGTCACCCTGCGGGGAACCAGCTTCAGGGAGCGGGTACGGGCGGACTATAACTTTGCTTACGATCCCAACGGGGCCCGGGACGCCCTGGCCGAAACGGCGGAGGCGCAGCGGGGGGGACGGATGCCCACGGTGGCCCTCTATTACGTGGATGAGCCGGGCATGAAGGAGGCGGCCAGCCTCATTGCCCAGCAGTGGCAGCAGAACCTGGGGCTCTACTGCAATGTGGAGGCCAAAAGCCGGTCCGCGCTGCTGTCGGCCGTGTCCAGCGGGAACTACCAGCTAGCCCTGGTCCCCTTCTCCTCCGAGGACGGCACGGTCCAGTCCTTCCTGCGGCAGTTTACGTCCGGGAGCAGCCGGGCGGCCGGCTTCGCGGACGAGGGCTTTGACCAGACGGTGGCCGGCATGACCGGCGGCCGGTCGGACGAGGAGCTGTATGCGGCGGCCGAGGCGGCCGAGGACGCGCTGCTGGCCTACAACGGCATTACCCCCGTTTTCTGGAGCAGCAGCGACTACGCCATATCCCAAAGCATAACCGACCTGCGCCTGGACGCCGCCGGCGGCCGGGCGGATTTCTCCTTTGTGGGCAAGGTCCAGTCCTGACCACCCGAAAGGGACGGCATGAAAAGCTTTAAATCGCAAAGAAAAAACTCTATGCAAATGGTGCTTCCATTCGCATAGAGTTTTCTTATGTTCCCGGAACCCCGCGCAGGGGGGATTTTCTCAAAAGGCGCCCCGAAGGATCGCCATGGGCGCGGTCTTTTCCACGCAGGGGAAAAGGCCGGGTTCTTGGCAGGCGGCCGGCGCGCCGGCTATTCCGCCAGGCAAATTTTCTTGTCCTGGAGCACCTTCATGAACAGGCCGCCCTGCACCGTGCGATGCTGGAAGCCGATCATCTTGGCCGTCTTGGTATCGTACCAGTCGGTCATGGGCACCCGGGTCTCCGAGACGTTATAGCCCTGCCACAGCCGGTCCACCAGGTTGTCGAAATCCTTTTTCTCGTCGCTCAGGCAGGCCGACCACACCAGCCAGTCGGACTTGGTGTAATCCGCCCGGTTGTCCAGGGGCAGGCCGTAGGCGTTTGCATGCCTCTGAAGGTTGATCTCCAGCTCCTTTTTAAAGATCGCAGCCGGGAATAACCCCGTGCCGAAGAGCTGGTCCCAGATGACATTGTACTTCATGCTGTAGGTCCCCGCCTGGTCAAAGGCCAGACGGAAGGTGCCGTCGCCCTCGGCGGTGTCCTTCTGCCAGTCGGCGGCCATTTTGGAAGCGATATCCATATACTTCCCGGCCTCGTCCGCCCGTCCGGTCATCTTACAGAGGATGGCGAAGGAGGCGATGCCCATGATGGCCTTCAAGGAGAGGTTGCAGTTGTGGGCCAGGTGGCCGGCGAAGTCGTCGGTGCAGAGCTGGTTGCCCGGGTTGTAGCCCTCCTTCACCAGATAGGCGCACCACTTCTCCAAAGCGGCCCAGTTTTCTTCCGCAAAGGCGGCGTCCTTCTCGGCCGCGGCCACGGCGGCGGTGGCCACCAGCATATTGCCGCACTCCTCCACCGGCATCTGCCACTGGGCGCAGGTGCCGTGGGAGTATACCTGGCCGTTGACCAGGGGATAGCAGCCCGCGTCGTGGGGGGCGAAATCATAGAACCAGATTTCGGTGGCGGCATACTTGAACACCGGCCGGAGCATGCCCTTGACCAGCTCGGGGTTGTAGATGAGGAACAGGGGGATGGAGGGATAGGTCACGTCCACCGTGGCGGCGCAGCCGTTACTAAAGCATTCCTTGGAGACAAAGAGGAGATTGCCCTCGGTATCGTAGCAGGCCTTGTGGGCGCCGATGACCTGGCGGTAGGCAAGGGACAGCAGCTCGGCGTACTTTTCATTGCCGGAAGCCTGCATGGCGTCGTCCCAGATAACCTTGGAAAAGCTTTCGCACCGGGCGAAAATGGCGTCATAGTCGGCAAAGGCCTTTTCCAGCGCCTTCTCCACCGTGCCGTCGGCCTTCCGCCAGCAGCCGTCCACCGGCTGGTGGAAATATTCCAGGGAATGGATGTCGTCATAGGCCACGGCGAACAGGGCGGGCGCTGCACTGACGTCGGCGGAAAGCTGAATATCGTGGGCCGGGGTGCCGTATTCGTTTTTGAGATCCACCGGCGCCACAGCCCCGTCCTTACCGGACACCGCGCCGTACAGGTATCCCCAGTTGATGCGCAGGTCGTCCCCCGCCTTGTTCAGGGGATGCTGGAAGATGCTGCCCACCTTGGCGCAGGCCATGCCGGGGATCTCCACCGTCTGGTAGGCGGTGGGGAACTCGTACTTAAAGTTCTCGCACATCTCGTCGTTTAAGGTGATGAAGGCCTTGACGGCATGGGCCTTGCCGTCCACGGCCTTGGCCGATACCTTTATGTAGGACACCGGCCGGCTCATCAGCTCCACATCCTCCAAAAGGCAGGGGGTGGTGAAGGTGAGGGACAGCTCCACCCCGGCGGCGGCAAAGGTATAGAAGGTGGACAGGGCGTTCACATCCACCGATACCTGTTCCATGGCCGCGTCCTCGCCGGGCAGGCCCATAAAGCAGTAGGCCTTGCCGTCGATCTCGGCCACGCCTCTCATCTGATAATCCTTGCCGGTCCAATGGCGGGTGATATCCTCGTTGAGCTTGTCCTTCATGGACCAGATGCTGAGGTAGGGGTCAACGTTGACCAGGGGGATAGCGGGTGCACGCAGCTTCAATGCGATCCATCCTTTCTTACATTGGGTTTGTCCAGCCCCCTTGTACAAAGGGGGATTTTGGGATATACTTAAAATATCACAATCATCCCCTGTTTAAAAGGGGAAATATCCATATAAATATGAGGATTATCACCATGCGGGAGACCATCTACAATTTTTGGAGCCAGCGGGACCGCCAGCGGCCCTTTAATCTGATCATGGCGGGAAAATCCTATTGCGACCATACCTACTGCATCGAACGGCCCCGGTCGGAATCCTATTCCTTTGAATATATCATCCGGGGCAAGGGGACGCTGGAAATCGACGGGCAGCGGGTGCGGCCGGGGGAAAACGATGTGTATCTTTTCTGGAAGGGCAGCCGCCACCGGTACTATGCCGACGAGGAAGATCCCTGGGTAAAGATCTGGGCGGTGTTTGACGGGCCGCTGGCCGAGGCCCTGTTCCGGCAGTACCTGCCGCCGGACACCTGTCTTATAA